>CACGMS010000004.1 GCA_902574205.1 uncultured Candidatus Hydrogenedens sp.
AGGATGGTCCTGTTCGTGCGACTCTGTGGTCGTTTGCAATGAATCTGCAGACTGCAACTCGGGTGCGATTTGCATGGAGGGTATCTGTCTTGATGCCTGTAATAACGACTGCGATTGTGGAGACGGTTACACATGCGGTCCGGTAGGTGCATGTATCCCGGGCGTCAGTCAGTGTGTCGCTAACCAAATCCCGCTCTGCGATGGTGCTGATCTTGATAATGACCCCAGCAACTGCGGTGCTTGTGGTCGACAGTGCGTGTACCCCAACGCCTTTGGTCAGTGCAGCGACCGTGAATGCAGCCTGGCGCGTTGTCGGCCTGGCTTTTACAACATCGATCAACGCAGCAGTAATGGCTGTGAATACAGCTGCACGATTGACATAACGAACCCGGAGGAGACCTGCGACGGGCGAGACAACAATTGCGATGGACAGGTTGATGAGGGGCTGGAGTTGACGTGGTATCGTGACCAAGATCGCGATGGGGTCGGCGCGACCCACATTGCGGTCCAGTCGTGTCTGCGACCAGAAGGATTTGTTAGTGCCTCGGGTGACTGTGATGATGAGGACCCCACGCGTTTTCCCGGCGGCACCGAAACCTGCGACGGTCAAGACAACGACTGCGACGAAGAAATCGACGAAGATGCGTTACGCCCCTACTACGTCGACAATGATGGTGACGGCTACGGGAATCCGAACAGAAGTACCATTCGCTGTGCAGCGGCAGACGGTGAGGTCGAAATCGGAACCGATTGTGATGATAATGACCCCCAGCGCCACCCCGGTAAACTCGAAGTCTGCGATGAAATTGATAACAATTGCGAAATTGGTCTGACCGATGAACCTTATCTAAGCTTTTATCTTGATGAGGACGGTGACGGATTTGGGCGAAACGATAGTTTGGTCAAAGCATGCCGTCGACCTGATAACTACGCCCTAGATTCTGGCGACTGCAACGACGCCTCGCCAGATGATCATCCCGATGCTGCAGAGCGTTGTGACGGACTCGACAACAATTGCAACCAACAAGTCGATGAAGGACTCGCTCGTCAACCTTTGTATCCCGACCAAGATGGAGATGGGTATGGCGCCATTGGCGGTCAGATGACCGAAGCCTGTTTCGGAACGCCTTATTTGGCTGAAGGTCAAACCGACTGTGACGATGACGACTCCAGTCGCCACCCCAATGCTCAAGAATGGTGTGATGGTATCGATCAAAATTGCGACCAAGTTGCGGACAACAACCTCTCAATTCGTTCAGATCATTCGTTTGCAGTATCAACTGTAATTGGATCCGCTAGTCAGTTGCGTGCCGACGACAATGAGGTTCGTTGGCGTGATCTCCCTGAAGGAGCCAACTCACCAATTATGATGCGCCGCTCACTCGATGCTCAAAACAGTGAGGAAATAGTCAATGCTGGCGATGTCACTGCGCTGACGCTCAACGACTACGGTCAATCCAGTGGCCTCCTTGATGGTGCAAACAACCGGTGCCGCTTAGCAATTGCGGGCGGAGCCTGGCAAATCGTCGGGCCCGAGCAGTGCCGTCCGCTCGCAGTCTGCCCACAGCTCGATGTCGGTGCCCAAACCAGTTGGAATGTCATCTTAGGCATTAGGCTCAATAACAGCGAAACCGCGGCGCTGTATACGATCGATCATCAAGCCCAAATGGTACTCACTACGAATTTGGTAACGGGTGATGCGATTAATCATGCGAGTTGCATCATCGACGGATATTTGGCGCTAAGCGTGGAACAAAATGGCCGAGATACGATCTATGCCGGACGACCCGTGCCATCCCAACTTAGAGAGTACGATAGCCGAATTATTGCTCTAGACCTTCTCGCCAACGATCAAAATGGCGCATTACTGGCGCTCACTCGAGCAGACGGCGTCGTCGAAATCGAAGCGCTCGATCATCGGGGGTCAAGCCAAGCTCGACGTACAGCAGTCGGAGCACCCAAAGTTGGTGGAGCCGCCCGTCTCATCGCAGCACCGAGCGGTGCAGTACTGACCTACCCTATTCTAGAGCCTGCATTTGAACGCGGTGTGTGGGCGACTCCGATTGCCTATGATACGACTGCGAGAGGGGCTGAACATCGAGTCAACCAAGATCCAGTCGACCAGACGGTTACGACAGCAACGCACAACCGAACACCGGGTATGGGCTCTTTGTACTATCTCACCGGAACAGGACTGCGCAGTGTCTATCTCGGGTGCGGGCCACCATGATTGGATTGACAGGTATTTTGCTCGATTTCATAAGCTTGTTAGAATCGAAGTCGTTAGGGGTAATTCCAAGTGGAATTTGAATTTTGGGGCGTTCGCGGTTCCGTTGCAGCAGCAGGAAGCCGTACCTCTAGGTATGGCGGCAATACCACCTGCCTCGAGGTAGACACACCAGATGGTGTGTTCATTTTCGATGCCGGAACAGGTATTCGAGGCCTCGGTGGGCGATTGCAAGATCGTGGAATCGCCCAATGTCGTCTGTTTTTCACTCATATTCATTGGGACCATATACAAGGCTTACCCTTCTTCACGCCGATGTATGACCCGGACTTCAAAGTCGAGTTGTATAGTGTCCCCCAGGTGACAGGTGCCCGAGCACTAGAAGAGACACTTCGAGCACAGATGAATGCACCAACATTTCCGGTTCCTTGGGACTACCTACAAGCTCAGCGCTCTTTTCATGATATTCCTGAAGATGGTGCCGAATTTGATGAAACCCGGATTGAGTGGTGCGAACTCACCCATCCCAATGGTGTGGTTGCCTTTCGCATCGAAAGTGGTAGCCACTGCATCGTGTTTGCGACCGATGTCGAGCATCCAAGCGAGGGCGCGGACCCCCGTTTGGTTGCCTTTTCACGCAATGCTGATGTCTTAATTTACGATGCGCAATACACACCTGAAGAATACGCCACTCGTAAAAACTTTGGTCACAGCACCTGGGAAGTTGGAATCGAAGTGGCGAATAAAGCGGGTGTCGAACAATTATTTCTAACTCATCATGACCCTTCGCATGATGATATTTTTCTCGATGAACTGCAGTCTACGGTCGAGCGAGCGCGCCCGGGCACACTGCTAACGCACGAGGGTTTAAGAGTCAGGCTCTAAAGGATTCAGTCATGGATATCCAACAACGCTTAACTGCGATGGAACGTCTCGTCGAGATCGGCATTATGCTGACTGCAGAGACCAAACTCGACCGTCTGCTTGATAATATCATCAGCGAGGCACGATCTCTGCTGAACGTCGATGGTGCGACCATCTATCTGATCCATAATGATGGTCTGCGCTTCCAAAACACGCAAAGCGCGAGTTTAGAGACGCGCATGGGCAGCGAAACTTTTCAGTCCAAAGTTGCACCTCATGTCGTGCCACTGACTCGCGATTCCATGGTGGGCTATGTTGCGCTTGAGGGCGAGGCAGAAGTGGTCAACGATGTTCGGTCAATCGATCCCAAAAAACCCTATCGTTGGTCAGACTCGTTCGATGTGGCCATGGGCTACCGAACCAAATGCCTGCTCACGTTACCGCTGAAACTCAATGACGGTAAAATCCTCGGTGTCTTGCAATTGGTTAACGCTGCGTCGGGAGCTTTCGACGAGGCCATGCTACCGGTAGCTCGCTCCCTTGCTTCGACGGCGTCCGCTGCCCTGGGCAACGCGCAGCTCGCTGATGCGTTGCGTGAGGCACGTTTAGACACCGTCATGCGCCTGGGTATGTGTGCCGAGTACCGTGATAAAGAGACCAGCGCACACATTCATCGCATGGCTCATATCTCAGCACTACTTGCTCGCAAACTGCTGTTAAGTGAGGTATTTTGTGACAACCTACTGCTCGCTGCGCCCATGCACGATGTTGGTAAAATTGGCATTCCAGACGCGATCTTACAAAAGCCTGGACCGCTGACTGACGCGGAATGGGAAGTGATGAAAACACACACGCTTATCGGTGGTAAGCTGCTCTCGGGTACCGACGATGTGGTTATGGCGCTCAGTGTTGAAGTGGCGCTTAGCCACCATGAAAAGTGGAATGGTGCGGGTTACCCGTATGGTAAAAAAGGTGAAGAGATTCCCCTATCGGGTCGTATCGTCGCCGTTGCTGATGTCTTCGACGCCCTGATGTCCAAACGATGCTACAAAGAGGCGTTCACCCTCTCACAAGTCAAAGAGATCATGTTTGAGGGTCAGGGTCAGCACTTTCAACCTGGATTCGTCGATTTGCTCTTCGATAACATCGATGATGTCCTAGCGCTGTACACCAAATACAAAGACACCCACGATGAGCGTGAGTTGTTTAGCGGCTAGACTCTAAAACCACTTGATTGAGCAGCCCTGCACGGGTGTGGTTTGACGCTCTATGGGCTTGCCTTGCACCAACGACTGAAGAGTCGGCAACAAATAAGCGTTAGTCGCCTCTGCGGCGTTGCGCGGACTGTCATCAATCGTCCCATGCCACGCCAGCTTCCAGTTTGAGTCTGAGCGCGCGAAGATGAAGAACTCCGGCGTCACTTGCGCACCGTAAGCACGGGCAGTTTCTTGAGTTGGGTCATGCAAATAGCGATAAGGCAGAGTACTCGCACGCTCCTGCATACGCTCATAACTATCCTGCGGATACCGCTCCGCATCGTTCGAACAGATGCCCACCCAGGCGATGCTCTCGCCAGTGAGGGCAGAGACGACCGCTCGAAGTCGTTCATCGCTACCTAGAACATAGGGGCAGTGATTGCAGGTGAACTGCACAACTAACCAATCATGATCGGCAAAGCTCTCAAGGGTACAGGTTTCACCCGATGTATCCAAAAGCTCGAAGGCTGGCGCTGTGGCACCAATCGAAATGCTGTTCGAAAAATCTTCCGTGATCATAAATGACAACTCCTCTGGCTATGGATTGGACAGCTTCGAGCCTGCAAATCAAGGCCTAGATTTTGACAGGTGCCTAACAAAAGTCATTTAATTGCCGGTGGAGCCCCGCGTGAACAAGACGATTAACACCACCAATGAAGCCTTGGAGCTTCGATCACACGGGCGCCGAAGTCTTGAGCTCAAGCTCGAGCACCAACTTGGTAAGAAGTCGAACCCTTGGTTTAGTACGCGCATCCTCTTTTTCTTTCCTCAGAGCTTAGCGATGTCGGAGGACCGACTCGGTAGAAAGCGCTGGTATACCAATCTTCGAGCCTATCTGCGCCTTCATCCACCAGCCACTGAACTTCAAGAAATTGGAGACGAGACCCTTTACACCAAAGTGCGAGATGCTGCCTCTTCCGGGTATATTCGCGGCGAGAAGAAATCGAAAAATCTTCGACGTATGTTTCGACTTCATGCGCAACGATTACGCAATGCGGCGCGTCAGCGCGCGCAAGCGGTTGTGCGAACAATCGAGCACCAGAATCAAAGTTCAGCTCTTGAAAACGTCAATGAATTCGTCCTTCAACTCAGACATGCGCGTAAACCGCTTCGGCATGCGGGTGCAGAAATTATGGGGTCACCCCAGCGGAGTAAATTGGTCCGTCTCATCTCACGTTGTGATGAGTGGACCAGTCTCGAAACCAGTCACTATACCCTCCAGATCATGCATGTGCTGCAGAAGCGGAACATGACCATACCCAAAGCCTGTCATGACCTGCTCGATACCGAAAACACGCTGCGCGCAGCTCGTGGCTATAGAAGTTCAACGATGAACTTACCCGATGATTCGAGTGAGTTATTGATGCGAGTCAGTCGCTTGAAGAAGCTTATGGGCTCAGCGCTGTACCTAGATTTAAGTGCGGAAAAGCCGAGCACGCGCGTTCAGGATTTTGCCTTTGCTGTGGCTGCCTCGGTCGCCATGCTTTGGGCCGTCGGCGCGCAACTTGCGACCTGGTGGTATGTCGGTAACCCCACCCAGCCGGACGCCACGCCCGGTACGATTTTAGCCTTCGCAGCCACTGCGATCGTGGCTTATGCGCTCAAAGACCGAATCAAAGAGGGGTTGCGCAGATGGTTTCGCAGCCGAATACCGGCATGGCTTTTCGATCGTAAACAGGTGGGGCGCGATGACGGCGAAGAGCTCGCTACCGCTCAGGAATCAACCACCTTTTTGGAGCTGGCCGAGTTGGATTCAAAGGATCTCGAATGGTACCAGAGTAGTCATCCACTCGATATTCCAACGAACGTCATTTCGTACCAACGTACGACACACTTAAAAGCGGACCGCATGCGCGAGGGGCAACCCGACATGGCTGGGCTGACCGAGATTATCCGGTTTGCAGTCCGCCCATGGCTCACGCATATGGATAATTTACGCCAACCCATTGTGTTTAGAGATGACCAGCGCGCCATCCAGACAATCAAAGCGGTTCGTATGTACCCAGTCGTCGTGTTGATCGAACTCGATCAACCGGGCGCAACGAAACAATACAGCTACCGGCTTTATGTCTCACAACGCGGTCTTGAGCGCATCGACCGACTCGATAAAGAACCTAGAAGCCCTTTGTAGGTCGTATCCGCCGATCGCGCCTTTTGAGAATTCGCTTACCCAAGCGGCGGTCACGAGCGTCAATGTAAAAGACCATTTCACCTGGGCGCTCTGGGTTTCCGCTCAAGCGCAAACCGACGTCGATCCGACCTTTCTTTCGGGCATACCAGACACTCCAAAAGCCGCCTCGACGCTGCTCAAGTGCACGCAGTTGATCGGCCCCGAAAGCTTTGGGCATTTCTTCTCGCATCTCATCAGGCTCGCCTAAGCGCTCCTGCATGACTCGACGGATCTCTTTGTAGCGAGGAATATATGGGGCACCCGTCGCCGGGTCCCGCGCTTGACCTTCAAAATTCAAATGAATCACCACCCGATGCAGACGACGTCCTTCAAAATGGAGTTCGCGCAAAGCGGCTTCCGGCCAATCTTTATCTCGACACCAGTACACAGCCGTCTGTGACTTCCCCGTTCTCTGACGCTTGATACGGCGATGGTGCCAGTCAGTCATCCAGTTATGACGTCGTGGCGAAAGCTTTTTACACCCCTGTTTTCGCAGCCTCTTTTCAACGATTCTGCGTTGGCCGCCCAAGTGAACATCAAGCAAATTAAGGTTCGTATGGGCATCGCTTGCGCTCGGCAAGCCTAGCAGCACTCCAATGAAAAGCAGACGGTTCACTGCGCGCCTATTTTCTGACGCGGTTTGAGCATCATTGGGATGGTCGGCCACGTCGCCGGCCAAGTGAGCCCCTTACGTCGAGCTTGTCCCGGTTCAATATACAACAAACGGTGACCATTAAGGTCGCCGCCGCCGAGCAAGACCGAGAAATAGCCTGGCATTTGAACGCCAACCGCTAGGTCGACCCCTTGGTCCAATAGTCTCGGATCAAAGCCCAACACAGGCAACCGCATAGTCTCGCCCGCTCGAACCAGTTCTTCGAGTCCCTTCGGCGTCGAAGCGGGTCCTTCAAACCAGGCAACCAATCCGTGGCAACCCGCTGGAGCTTTGCCTTGATAACCAACTAAGTTCACACCTCGTCTCGCAAGCGTCTGCCGAGCGCGGTCGAGACGATCACGCGCCATTGCCGAGTCTTGTGGGAGACACCAAGTGGTGCGTGCGGGTAATAAAGACACAGCCATCACCAACGCTTCAGCAGCGGTCGGCGTCGTCGATAAGAGCCGACGATGAGCCGCTTTGAAGAACGGTGCATTCGCGGGCCCTACGCCGCCTATAGTCATCTCTCGATTCGGCCATCGAGCGACAGCGGCGGCAGCGGCGGCAGGACCATAAGTCACCATCATCACGCGCTGTGGTACACTTCCAACCAATGCACGGTCAGCTTCTGGCTTGCCGGTTAAAGTCAACACTTTGGTACAGGGGCGAGCCGAAGCGGCGGCGGCAGCGGCATGCGTTGCGGCAGCTTGCGGATCGAGCAGCAATACCATTGTCAAACACAGTTCAGTCAACGCCATCCCCCAACGCTCATAAGATGCATAGTATCCTTGGCGATCTACTTGTACGTCGGATCAGCACAGCAGCGAACCCCGAACTCCGGTTGAGCCACTCTGGGACTTGCCTGCAAACGGCCTCGACACCGCGACTGCGAGCCACCATGAGCGTAACTGCCGCCTTTGAGCGCAAACCCAGAGCCGTCCTTCGTCCATTCGGCCAGGTTACCGGCCAGCGCATAAATACGAGACGACGAACGGCACTTCTTATACTCGAGCGGAGCAACGGCATCGTCACGACCATCTTCAAGAGTATTGCATCGTCCAGCGACGAACCGAGCTCCATAGGGAAAGCTTGAACCTTGAGTTCCCGAGCACGCCGCCACCCATTCGCGCTCAGTACAAATACGTTTGCCTTTGTTCTTACATAAAGCCTGCGCTTTGTACGCGTTAAAATTACCTTGTGGTGGACTGCGTAGATAGTTGGGATACTCATAACGGTCGACACAGCTCACCACCGCCCCGACACGAACCAGCCCCATACCCTTGCGACAACTTGCGCGCCCCTTTGGCGGGACTGACTCTGGCTGGCTAACCTTTGCAGGCACAGGGACGGGCGCAGGCACAACTGAGGGCTCAGGTTCGGGTTCAGGTTCCCGAACCACAGGCTCCACAGCGACAGGCTGTTCGCCTTTCGCGGTCGTCTGATCAGCTGTCGAGCGTTCGGTTGCTGACTCATCAGGAGCACCGACAGCAGGAGCTTTGACTTGCCCGTTTGTCTGGTCCTTAGCGTCACGGGTTGCCTCATCGGCCGGCGGTTTCGCCACCTCTTCTTTAGGGATCACATCCAAAACTACGCCGCTGTCGGGCTTAGATTCCTGGAGCGCAGCAAGGGTTCGAGCAGCCAAGTCCTCATCGGATTCTTTGGTTGACGAGCTATCATCAATGGTCGCTTCTGCAACATCCGTATCCACAACGACGTCGCCATCATCATCGAGGTTAAGCGATGGCTCAACAGGCAACATGTCCACTGGCGATTTTGTCTTTGTAACTACCACTTGCGGCATCAATTTTTTCGCAGCAACAAAAGTGATTGCGCAAGTCAGTGAGGCGAATGCGGCGAACACGAACCACCGAGGCATTCGAGACTTACTAAGCGCCGGCTGCTCTGGATTCGAAAGGCCTTGAACCTGTCTCGGCGCAGGACGAGCTCGTAACGGCTTAGACGCCCCGGGCGATTTCGGTTGCGCCGGCGTGGCCGCCGTCGACTTTGAGGCAACTGCTGTGGGAGCGATGGTGGGATGTTTAGGCTCAACAGGATTTTTCGGTTCAATGTCCTTTAGCGGCGCTGTATGGATCGGCGTCGGCTCTTCGATCAGATTCTGAATGCCTAAGACGTCTTCCTCACGGATCGACAACTCATCGGAGCTAGTGATCTCTGTCACCTCATCTGGGAACTCGTCGCCAATGACGTCTGCGGCGTCTAATGCGATGTATTCGTCACTCGATTCGCTTTGGACACCAGCCAATCGAGCCGCTTCACGGAGGGCGGCTTCAATCGGCATGACCTCAAACAATCGCTCGGATGCTAAATCGGTATGAGCAGCTGTCAATACACCGGCGACGGCTGGATACTGCTCTCGAACTGCAGACAGCGCCTTGGCGCCAGGCTCAAGACCGCTCAGCAGCCACATGACCAAACCCGCAATGCTGTAGACATCAGCACGCCGGTCCAAGTCCTCACGACCCTGAACGACTTCAGGAGCAAGCCATGAGACACCACCAAAGCCTTGACGCTGTGCTTCAGACCATAACTCCGGTAACATCCCCTCGTAGGTGCACAGGTCCGTCAGAACCACTCGATCCGGACACAACAGTACATTACCCGGATGAAGTCCACCATGTGGCCGTTCGCTCGGTAAGGTATCCAGTGCAATTCGGAGTTGTGAAACGAGTTCAGCCACATCATGAACGCGAGGAAGCTTGCCGCGCGTCTTTTGCACCGCTGCTAATGATGGAGCATCGATCAATTCGGTTACTACAAAACTACCGATATGCTCATCACGACCGCTGCGTTGAGGTGCTGCTAATCTCGCACTCGTTAATGAGCGCGTCGATTCCATCCAAACTTGGAAGCGGTTGCGATCGCGTTTAGAAAATAGCAGATGGCGAAAAACCATCTTAAGCGCAACTTCGCGACCAGTATCTAAATCGGTGACGTGATAGGTCACGCCGAGGCGACCCACGCCGAGCGAGCGTTTGATCAAATAACGATCGGCTAGGCGCTGACCTGGTCGGAGCAAAGAACTCACACCTTGGCCCTCAACACCACTCACCTCGGAGCCCTTCTCTGTAGGCGCACTGCATTGCGGACAGATCTCCGCCTCCGCATCAAGCTTTGCTCCACACGCTAAACAGATCACTCGACGGCCTCTCTTCGCCCTGCATCATGTCAGAAGGACCGAGTTGGTGAAACCCGACCGATGACCTACCCGTTAATCTGCGCTCATCTCAGACGCTAGCCTCGACCGGTACTGCCAAATCCACCTGCTCCACGCTGCGTCTGGTCAAGGTCTTCAACGCATCCAAACTGGGCCTGCACGACGGGCGCAATGACCAGTTGAGCAATTCGGTCACCACGCTCGATCCGCACAACTTCTCGACCACCATTTTGCATAATGACACCGACCTCGCCGCGATAGTCGCTGTCAATAGTACCCGGGCCATTAGGTAAATAAAGACCATGACGCAGAGCCAAGCCAGAACGCGACCGAACCTGGGCCTCAAAACCCAAAGGCACCGCAATAGCGATGCCACTTGGGATAAGAACGCGGTCCCCCGGCTTCAGTTCCATGGTCTCATCAATGGCGGCACGAAGATCAGCACCAGCGGCGCCAACGCTTCCATAAGTCGGCACGAAGCGATCGTCCCCGCGCGCCGACTCTAACAAAACAATGTTTATATTTGGGCTCATAAACGCCCAATGGTCCGATCAGTAGTCGTCGTCAAGGTCATCGAGTTGAGCAATCAACTCGGGATGGATCGCTATCGCGGTCTGACTCAGATCAACCTCGGGCTCGACCTTGCTAAAAGTGGGCAACTCTGTCGCTGCAGCAAGTGGACGGACTCGAGGCGGACGAATCACAGGTGGACGAAGTCGAGGAGGCCTCGCCATCGGCGCATCCACTGCGAGGCGCTCACCAGTATGCCCGTCTCGACTGGGAGCAGGCAAACCGGTCGCTGGCTTCATGACCTCGGTATCGACGGCGCTCGGCACCTGAGTCACCGGCAGCGCCGCTTGCATCGTCTCAGTCGGACTCGTAGCTGGCTGCGCCACACTCGAGATACCGAATCGCTCGAGCAGTCGCTTACCCACGTACGGGCCAAAATGGAGGTGCGCCATGATCATGACCACCTGGTGTAAAGCCGCTGGATCTTGAATATCCAATCGCAGACCACGCCCACCCGGATCCAAACCCAGCGAACGACCGCTGACGACCAGCGGCTGATCCCCATCAGGCCACACCAATTCGAGGCGCACATCGGTGCCTAGCGGCAACGACGGCGCCCCAGGAATGACGCAGTCGTCCTGGCATAGATAGGTCAACGCAGTGTGCAGCAATCCGTTGAGACCGCTAAACTCAAGTTTCATGACTTCTCCACTCCTATGGTGACGTAGTCAGCGCTCAGGTCAAGTTCGGTGCCATAAGGGTTGACGCTACGTGCTGATTTGAGGACGTCAAAGACATGAAGTTCCTCGGATCCAATCAAAGACTTCTGTTTTGGGGATTGGCTGTTCTCTTCAGCTTGGTTCTAGTGGCTCAAATTCCGGCGATGAGGCATTTGGGTTATCCGCTCGCTGTGTTGAGCACTGCGCCGGCTTGTCTCTTTGGTTTGATCAGCGCTCGCCGTCCGCTTGCGCCATGGCTGGGTGCGCTTAGCGCCTGGATTGTTTTTGCGCTTGTTGTCGAGCCGATCTGGGGCTGTGATACGCTAGGCGGCTTGGCTTGGAGCGTGTTAGGACCGTTAACTGGCGCCTGTCTCGGCCTCGGTATTGGTCGCTGTTTGCAGCAATTCTTCAACCTGACGTCCTGGCGCTATGCATCCGCCTGTGTTCTGGTCGTCGCTGCCGATTTAGCCGCCCTGGGTTGGCGATTGTACGATCAACCTCAAGTGATGGTTCTTGACCCCTTTGTGGGTTATATACACGGACCTATCTACGATCACTGGGTACCGATCGAAGGTCCAGTTATCGTGGGGCGCCTGCTTACACTCGCGCTGGCCGCTGCCTTGATTCTATTGAGCGCTCGCCACTCCAGGCGACCGCTCGATTTTGCCCTCATCGGCTTGGTTCTTTTCACCTTAACGTACGATGTCTTACCCGACCGCAGCGATTTGCAGCGAGTCTTATCCCAGACGACAACAGGTAAGGGTGTCCTTATCCACTCGGCTCCCAATCAAGGGCGCCATGCGCAGCGCATTCGCGATGAGGCAGAAGCCCATATCGCGCACCTTTGTGCGCTCACACTCGGCACACCGACACCACCCATACCCGTCACCATCTGGCTCTATCCAGACGCCGACACCAAACGGAAGCTGATGGGCGCTGGCCACGTCCTGATCGCAAGGCCCTGGCAAAATGAAATCCACCTTCACCCCACTCGCCGGCCGGATCCTCACCTCCGTCACGAGCTTGTTCACGCCCTGCTGGCTCATCAGAGTAACAACTTCCTCGGCGTACCGCTCACTCCCCTTCCTCACCCAGCGCTGATCGAAGGTCTCGCCGTCTTTTTAGGTCCAGGCGACAGTAAACTCAGCGTTCACCAAGCGGCGGCGGCGCTGCATCGAAGGGGTCGTTTGCCGAGCATCGATCAACTCCTCGGCCTTCGCTTTAGTCTCGCTCAGGGACGAACGGCGTATCGAGCGGCTGGCAGTCTCATGAAATTTATCGCCGAAAAGCACGGACTCGAACGTCTGCTCAAAGCCTATCATGGCGGTAGTCTAGAGGCTGCTGGACTCGACAAAGCAGCGACGGCTAAGGCTTGGATTAGTCATCTAGAAAATACGCCTGAGCCACCTCATGCGCGCCGTAATCTTCTGCGTAACTATGCCCGGACACCCTTGATCAAAAAAGCCTGCCCTAACGAAGTTGAGGCGGCCTGGAGGCAGGCACAACGGCCTGGCAAACGAAGCGATCAAGATGTTGAGGCTGATTACCGCGCGGTCATGGCGCTATCCGGCAATTGTCGTCCCCTCGGCAGCCTCGCCGATCGCTTTCATCGCCAAGGTCAGTTTGAGGAGCGGCGAAGAATTGAAAATGAAATGCTTGAGCGCGGTATACCGAGCACACTCGCCGCCACTCTTTTTGAACGTCGAGCCGATGAAGCGATCAAAGGCGCCGACTGGCCGTCAGCCAAAGCGCATCTCAAGCGTGCGTTGGCGGCAGCGCCGGCAGAGCATCGTTACCGTGGTCTGCTCGTCAAAGCGCTCACCATTAATCACTCAGAGACCATCGCCTTGATCGCCCCTTATCTCACCCGAGCGGATCACGCGCTGAAGGTACGCGATGGACTCATTAGTTCTTACGCAAGTCTCCCAGCGCCTGCTGCGGCTGCCGTCGCCTACTTGCTCATGCGCTACTACGGAAACCGCGGTCAGCGTGCGCAGATGGAGTCGTGGGGACTGCGCGCTCAGCCACTGCCGCGCACGTTGGCGAAAGAGACCAAACGCTACCTTGCTCAGCAAGCAGAACGACATGGCAAACCATGCCTAGCGGCGACGCGCTGGCGCACGCTGAGTCAGGAACAAGCGGCGGTCGCCGATCGACTCGACGAACATCTCGCCCGCCTTCGTTTTCGATATCCCCAGTCGGATTGCATCATCCTTGCAAGCCCGCAGGCTCCGTGACAAAGGAGCGCCGCATCAAGAGAGATAGCGGCCATGAGCGAGTCGATCGATAGCCTAAAGCAGATCTTTAGCGACCACCCTGCGGGCCGAGCAGCTTTTCGCCCTTTGCGCAAAGGTACTCAAGTTGGTCTGCGCATTCACGGTGACGATCAAGAGTATCACTTTGAACGCACACCGGATGGCGCCTCCATCAAGGAAGGTGCGGGTCCCCAAACCGACTTTGATCTGATTCTGGGCGTCAAAGCCGTGGAAGCAATTTGTCAGACTCAAGGTGAAAGCATTGGGGACTTTGGTGTGTCTTTCTTTCGCTGCCTGCTTAAATCAAGCGACGAGGAGCGCGTGCAAGTCAAACTTCACGCGGGCCTGATTGCGCTCACTCGGAACGGCTACTTGAAGGTTCTCGCCATGGGTGGGCCTAAGGTGCTAGGATTCCTGTCCAAAGAGGGCTACATCGGGCCCCGTGGAATCGCAAAAGCGATTAGACGTTTACGTTCCAAATAACCTGCGAACATCACGGAGATCTGATGCGCGCTCTTTGCTCAATAACTCTTCTCGCTGGCCTAGCATGTGCGACGCCCCTCAAAGGTCATCAGGTCGATGACAACAAACTCAATCGCGAAGTCGCTGCGGTGATCGATGCCTATATCGGCGCCATGCAAGCGCGTGACGCCGATCGGGTTTTGTCGCTGGTTTCAGATGATTACTTTGAGGATGGTGGCAACTCGGACACTAAAGACGATTACGGTCGTAAAGAACTCGCCACCAAACTCAAAGAGCGCTTTGAGCGAACGACTGAGTTGATCATGAAAATCCAGCTCGTTGAGGTGATCAGTAAAGACAAAGCCCTTTTGGCTCGCATGCGCTTTGATGTTCGCTACCGACTCGACCTACCTAGTGGCAGCCGCTGGGAACGGCATAACGACGTCAATGAGATCGTTCTTGTACGAGACGGCACGTCGCTCAAAATCAAGAGCGGTTTATAGGTCGATGCGCGCCAGTCGATTCTTGCTCCCGACCGCCAAAGAGGCGCCGGCGGACGCTACGGTTGCATCTCATGTTCTGATGATGCGCGCCGGCATGATTCGGCGCGTTGCTGCAGGAATTTATACCATCCTCCCGCTCGGTCTGCGCGTCTTACGCAAAGTCGAGCACATCGTGCGTGAAGAACTCGACCGCGTCGGCTGTTTAGAGGTCACCATGCCGATGGTGATCCCCGCAGAGCTTTGGGAGGAGTCTGGGCGTTGGGAGTTTTATGGTCCTGAGTTGTTGCGAGTCAAAGACCGTAAAGGCGGCGACTTCTGTTTAGGTCCAACGCATGAAGAGGTGATCACCACCTTGGCGGCGAGTGAGATCAAATCGTACCGACAACTGCCACTCAATCTGTATCAGGTGCAAACCAAGTTTCGTGACGAGATCAGGCCGCGCTTTGGTCTGATGCGCGGGCGCGAGTTCGTCATGAAAGACGCCTACTCCTTTGACCTCGACCCTGACGGTGCTCGCGAGAGCTACTGGCAAATGCACGAAGCCTACAGCCGCATCTTTGCGCGTTGCGGCGTCACCTTTGCCCCGGTCGAGGCGGATACTGGCAATATTGGCGGTAGCTTGTCGCACGAATTCCAAGTGATCGCGGATACGGGTGAGGATGCCCTCGCCACCTGCACCAACTGTGGCTACGCAGCCAACGTTGAGAAGGCTCAAGTCGCAGGCCCGCCGCTGGCTGGATTGACGAGCGCCGGCGCTCGTCAGACGGTGTCGACGCCGAACGTGGGGACCATCGCTGACGTCAGCGCCTTGATGGGGGTCGACCCCAAGCAGTTTATCAAGGCTTTGGTCTTTGAGACCGAAGAGGAGCCGGTCATGGCGCTGATGCGCGGGGATCGCGACTTGAACGAGCCAAAACTCAGGGTTCTGCTCGGTGTCGATGATCTTCGACCCGCCACGCCCGAAACCATTTTGCGAGTGGCAGGTGCTCCAGCTGGATTTATCGGTCCTGTAGGCATTGAGGGTACACGGATCATCGCCGATCATGAGGTGTTGGCTTTGAGCGAAGCAGTCTGCGGCGCCAACGCGGTCGATGAGCACCTCAAAGGCGTCGTGCCAGGACGTGATTTCACTGCAGAAGCTGCAGATCTTCGTATCGCCGAAGAAGGAGACGCCTGCGGGCGCTGCGGCGACAGCACCCTGAGCCTGCGTCGCGGTATTGAGGTCGGCCATATCTTTTATCTGGGCACCAAGTACTCCGAGGCGATGAAGGCGACTGTCCTTGATACCAACGGCAAAGCAACGCCTCTAGAGATGGGCTGTTACGGTATTGGCATTGGTCGCACTGCGGCGGCTTGTATTGAGCAAAACCACGACGAGAACGGCATCTGCTGGCCGGTGCCGCTGGCGCCCTTTGAGGTGCATCTGCTGGCACTGGGCAAACAAGACGAGGTCTTAGACGCCTGCACGGCGCTTTATGACCAGCTGCAAGACGCTGGCCTTGACGTCCTCTTTGATGACCGACCCGAGCGGCCGGGGTTCAAATTCAAAGACGCCGAGTTGGTGGGCATGCCGTGGCGCGTGGCGCTTGGTAAGCGGGGTCTTGAAAGCGGCATGGTCGAGGTTATGGAGCGAGCAAGCGGTGAGCGATTTGATGTGGCGAGTGACGAACTCGTCAGCTTTCTTAGCGAGCGTATTGTCCCGGCACGCCGAGGTGACTTAGCCTAGATCCCGATGAGGATCGTATGAGCGCCGACGACGTCTTACGCACAGCCTTAGTTGTAGCCCTCGCTCTCGGTGCCTTTTATGCGCTGATCGGCGGTATATTGACGCGCGTCAGCGGGCGCTGGCGTGACGGCGATCGGGTCATCACGTTGCGCCAATTCGGGCCCTTCGTGAGCGGCCGAGCGACCCGCCCAGGCGGCTGGGAGCGCTACAGCGGCTTTGCCCTGTGGAACCGTGTGCGTATTCGGCGCAGCGACGGCGGGCGCGAGTATTTAGAAAGCTTAGGTTTTGCCGCCGAGGTGGCACCGCTTGTTGAAAACCAGATCATGGCGTCCTTTGATCTCAAGCTCAAAGGCGCCTTACTCACGGGCACATTCCAAGGAAGGATCGTTCGCTCCGAGCGACGACCGCCGCGCATTATCTCGGTCAGCCTGACGCCGGCTAAGCCGCGCACCTGGACACGCGCATGACGCGCTCCATCTTCTTTGGTATTCCCCACGGTGGCACGCGTATCCCGCCGAGCGTGGCACCCTTACTCCGCCCAGATATCGACGCACAGTTTGTCCTGAGCCAATCGGACGCCTATTCCTTTGAACTCTTCTCAAACCTGGGGACCGACTACCATGCCTTGGAGTGGTCAAGGCTGGTGGTCGATGCCAACCGAACGCCGCGTAGTCGCCGCAGCAGCGGTCCGGTGCCGCTCGTTGATTTTGATAACCAGCCTTTGTTTATCAAGGGCAAGGAGCCGAGCGAGGAGCAGATCCTTGCACGAATCGGACGATGGCACGCCCCCTACCACGCCGAGGTCGCTCGTCGATTGGAGGAGGGCAACTATCGCTTGTTTATCGATGGTCACTCCATGGCAGCCACAGCGCCGGCGCGCAGCCCCGACCAACGTGGCGCACGGCCTCTAGCGATCTTGGGTAATGGCGGCGACGAAGACGGAGAGCTCGCCGCTGATGCGCGCACCTTGAGCTGTCCCCCAGCCTTCGCTCGCCAGGCGCTCAAGTTGCTCAAGCAAGCCTTTGATAATCATCCGGCGCCGCCAGCGCCTCATCTGGTCTCAAGCCATGGCGAGGTGATGCTCAACCGGATCTTTCGCGGCGGCTATGGCGTGTGCCACCATAGCAAACCAGAAATGGGGCGCTACGGATTGCAGCTCGAGCTCAACCAGGGCCTGTGGTGCGACCCCCACGATTTTTGCCTCGACTCTAGGCGCCTTGAGTGGATGCGAGAGGTGCTCAAACAATGGCTGAGCGAACTCGATGCGCTGCGCCGTGTATGATCGCGCTTGCAACGAGCCCTTCTCGGCACTATCCACGCCCCTACTTGGGCCAACTTAGCTCAGTTGGCAGAGCAGCTCATTCGTAACGAGCAGGTCATCGGTTCAAATCCGATAGTTGGCTCCAAGAATAAGAAGGACTTACGGCTTACGCTGTGAGTCCTTTTTGTTTTGGGCTCCCTTTTGGGCTCCCTTTTTGAGGCGTCACACGATATTTTCTCGAGTTATTCGAAGCGCTCGCAAACGGCGTAGTGATCGACATTAATCGTCACGACTTCATATGCATCCATTCTAAAGGCAAAGCCTCCTGCCCTGCCACCTTCAGGTAGTAACAGTTGGTCACAAAGCACCCGCCTAACGCGATAGGGGGAGCGGGCTGTACGCCCAATTAGAACTGCGCTTCCAGTTGGGACGTTAGTATTCAAAGGCCGAAACCCGTCGTCACCATCAAACAGAACTTCGAGCCCTGTTTCTTCTTCGTCTTGATGATCGAACTGAATGCTCCCTTGGGACGCCCATGTCATGTTGAACTCACGCGCCGGTGAACCGCAGGAATTGTGATTACATTGGCTCCCACGGATCATGCCGGAACATTGATGAGACACCAAACGGAAGCCTTCAGGGCACTCTAGGGAAAAGTAGTCTCCGCCAACCAAGGGCGGTCGGATACCACATGTTATACCTCCGCAACTCCCGGCTATGTTTTGACCAGCGCGCACTGCATCAACCAACGCATTATATGCCTGAACCGTTCGATAGCGCCCCGATTGTAATGTTTTTCTGACTACGATCTTTTCTCCCACCGCCGGAGGCGGATCTTGTCGCAGTTGTTCAGCGGCCTCGCTAGCTGCAGCGGCTCGGCAATCTTGAGCGTCTATAACTCCGTCATCATTTTGGTCCACAAGCCCGTCCCAGCAATTAGCACCTGGTTCTCCAGCGACACCGGGAGATCCTGGAGGACCTGGCTCCCCTTGGGGCCCTGGATCACCGGCTGGCCCCTCTTTTCCGGCTGGACCCGGTGGTCCGCGCATTCCATCATCACCATTGTTCCCTCCATTTGCCGGGGGAGAGCAAGCAACAGCGCTAAACGCAATTAAGCCAAGCCAGAACGTGCGATCAATCTTCATAAGTAATCACCCTGTCATCCAACAACCGTTACCGAGACATAATGCAATTCAATGGGAACAACCTAGCCCTTAGTAATTTCCCAGAGCAAAACGGCACCGTGATGGTGCCATGATGCGGTTTGCGCTCGTCCAACTATCAATAGTCACTGTGACCATCTCGCAGGCGCGTGCGCGCACGCGGATCTGCGCCCGCGCGGCCACTATATGAGTTTACGACAGCGACTATCCTTAGTCCTCGTCTTGGTCCTTGGTCCATCGTGCATCGACGAGTAACTGGATCGACTCTCGCTGAGCACCTGCCTCAAAACAGCGGTCGAGATCCCTAGCTACCCTTCGGAGCGCCAGCTCAAGTTCGCCTCGACGCCGCTCAGATGAGCTTCGCAAATAGGGCTGTGTACTTACTCCTGCGAGGGTCAACTCGACCCACCGAGCCGTGGCAACCTTTGGCTTACCTGGATCAATGTGACGGTACCGCCGTACAGCTTCGACCCACAGTTCATGGGCATCGAGTGCCTGAAGGGAAGTACATGCTATTCCGTCGCGCTGGATCGAGCTCAGCACGGTGCTGCCAAATTCAAACTCACAGCGCCAAACGCTCGCTTTTCCATCCCAACCATTCCTGCGCCAAATCTTTGGTGCAGTAGCCAGTGGCAGTTCGTCACCCAGTTGAGCGGTTTTGTTGTAGATCCTCGTGCAGACACCCCCACCCCCGCGCTTACCGATATAAATCGTAAGCCCAGACTTTTGTTGAACCTCAGTCGGGGGATGCTTTCCGTTGATTGAGCGCGCTCGAGTCACCCATCGCGCCGGGTTCGAATCCTCGTGACTCCAGGCTTGATCACGACACTCGTGATCGACGCATACATCAGCGCGCGTCACCTTATGTTGACCTGGATCAAGTACAGCCTCACGAGCTGCTGAAAGCAGCACGCCTGCAGCTTGCCACCATTCGACCGCAGCCATCACGGCATCCTCGAGCCGATCAAACCCCCAGATCCATGACGAGTGCAGATCCATCATCACGGGGTGTATTCGGCTGTTTGGATGACTCCGTGATTTGATGACCAAACAACCAGGTCCATCGGCGTGACTATTGAGGGTCATCAGCTTTTCGCCAGCACTGACCCGCAACCGTGCTCCAACCTCGGATGGTGATAATCCAAAAGGGTTATGCGGCTCATCGAGCCGCTGCCTCCAGCCAATCGGATGAGGCGGATTACTGCGACCGTCGTCGGGATAGTGCGCACGCCATGGATCAATAAACTGCGGCCAAAGCGTATCTAAAGCGGCACCCTGAAATTCCTTCGGTCGAGCACGGCGCAACTCCAACAACTGTTCGGCATAGCTAAACACCTTGGGGTCAACAACATGGTAAGTCAGCATATTGAAGCGAAGCGCATCAAAGCGAGGCCCGGCGAGAATTCGAAGCGCACGAGCAGAAAAGACGGGTCTAATGTAATACCCGTCGGCTGGTGTTTCAGGGGGTGTCACGCATCACCTACGCTTCCGAAAGGTTGGCGAGCTTCCATCCAGGCGAGTACCTCGCCGTAATTCCAACCGACCGAGCCCGCACCGAGCTGGCGGCGCTTGGGGAAATCGCCCCTACCCTCCATGCGGTAGACGGTGCTGCGGCTAAGCCCGGTGAGATGAAGCACCTCGGGTAAGCGAATGAATCGAGAAGTCATAATCTAGTCCTTTCTGTCGCAAATGCGAGCAGATCGGACCATGTCATCTAACTGGGTGTCGTTGTGGTTGCGACCAGTCGAAAACTGGTCACTGAATCTGTGACCAGCCCTTCGAGAGGCGTGTTCTCAAGCTTTCCGCCTCCATACCATAGCGACCATTAGCCATGGTGCTTAGCTGGTCAGCGATCACCTGGAACTTTGGCTTTCCGTCTGAATGGCGGAACCGGTCACCCTTACTCAGCCTAGCCACCACCTCTGTGAGCAAACCGATAGTCTGCTCCAGTGTCGCTCTTCCTGGAGCTGTAAGGTTGGACTCAGTTGGAGGACAAATCGATGCAGAAACCAGCACATCTTCACGAGTAATAATGGCACGCTGATGCTCAAAGGGCACTGCGAGCACCTCATCACCGTCTTGAATCTTTGCGATCCAAGCAAACTTGTCGCGACGTTTCGCCAACCGTGCGCACTCGTCTTTTGTGAGGGTCACCCGTCCCGACCAGCTCCCGCCGCGCTCAAGCGGACAATCCGAGATCTGCGCTATGAGCTCAATCTTACCCTCAGCGCCAAGCAAAAGCAGGCGCTCCTCATTCCACTTCAAACACGCTGCTGCATCAGTCAGCAGCAGGTGCTCCAGTTCCATTCGTACCGCCACGACGCGCCCTCCACTTTTTATCGTGATGGATTTATACACCCACGGTACGACATGAACTTTAGTGGATCATAATGAAGCGTATTCTCCTCGCTGCCACGCTATTATGTTTGAGCTGCGAAAATTCCAAACCACGAACTTTTGACGAGTGCCGTTTGCAAGCAATTAAGCATTCAAATCGCGATGCGATGTTGGTTGCCCTCGCTATATGCGGTCAAATATTTCCCCAACCCATTGATGCTGGATTGAAAACGCAAGGTTCTGACGCGCAGAAACTACCAAATGGAGTATATTTCTATCCAAGTATGAACGTCCAAAAGCTCTCATGTCAGACACTAAAAATTACCAATGGGTTACTGCAGCCAAACAGCTTTAAGAATCGGGTAGCATGGTGCGCTTCGGGGAGTCGGTTTGAAATTGATGGCAAAGGTAAACTGACCTTCACTTGTATTGATGAAGCTAGCCATAACGGTGAAGAATCTACCTCTGTAGAAAGCGCTAAGATTATCGCAAACGGTATTATAAGCTTACGGCCAGATACTAATGCAACCTACCAAGAGACATTTTTTAGTACTCTTGCTGACTGTCAGCGCAGTTTAGACAGCAACGGCTGGCGTGAGACATGGGTCAAAATTAAAGCTGAGCATGAGCAGAAGCAGAGGCTTGAGACAGAGAAGAAAATTCAGGCAGTCAAAGATGCAGAAGCAAAGGTGCGCGCGCAGGAACGAGAGCGCTTGCAGGCTGATGCCGAAGCAACCAGGCGAAATCGGCCAAGCTTCATTATGGGACCATACAGCAAAGCGTCACAGCGTTGCTTGTCTGCTGGCGGTGAGCTTAGTAACCCCTACCATAGTAAGAATGTTCGCAAGCAAATCTTAGCAGGTAGACGTATGCTGGACCTTAAGGGTTACGATGTACCGGCGCCCGTAGCATTCCTTGGGAGCCAGTATATATCCGTGATAAATTCACGGACCTATAAAATAGAAACCGTCTGGGTTGAAGGCGTCCCAAATCCCGACCCAGCCGAATTTAGAGCAATCATAGACAGTCCACTCTATGCATGGAATTGCTCCAAGACCCCCTAGCGGTCTTCGCCATTGACTTTGGCACTTCTCACGCGCTGCCGCATTAGTGAGCAGCAGATACTTCAACTCCATTGGTGCAGCCACGACGCACCCTCCCCTTTTGAGCATGAAGCGCTTATACGCAAGTGGTATGACATGAACTGTTGTGAGGTTTAATGAACAAACTCGCAAAGCGACACAACGCTTACGACTGCCTGCCAGTTGAACTCATTGACGAGATCAAACGATACTTCCCGGCTGGAACGCTTTACCTACCGGTCGGGCAAAGGCGAACTGAAGATTTACCTTCTCGCAACCGAGAAATCCGAAAGAAGTATCGACAATATAAACGTTCAAAGCACCGCCGAACCCGGAAATCGCCGATCAAAAGATTGGCGAATGAATACCAACTATCCCGACGTCAGATATCAAATATTTTGAAGCAATATTCAGACGAAGACTTAGCAGACAGAGATGCAGAGATACGACAACGATACGGTTGGTATCAAAACTCCAAAATCGAGCGCAAGCGGACGGATCCAATCGGCGTACTAGCTGCTGAATATGAACTTTCGACCAATATGATAGAAAGCATCATAGGAGATGATGACTGTAAAGAGGAGCCTTTTGAAGATGAGAATCTGAACGAGGAAGAACATGAAGATGAAGACTTCGATGAAGAAAATATTGAGGATGAGGACTTCGACGAGATTGAACTTACAGACATCACAGCTGCTACTCTAATGGCGCTACTCAAGGGAAAGCCAGATTTACCCAGATTTTCTAGTTACCATCCTAAAAATATCGTCGCTCATTTCGATCCTCTAGATGACGAGGACGGCGGCAGTTCTTATGAGTTTCTTGTCGAGAAACTTAAGCATAGTTATCAACTGAATGACTTCCAAACTTATCAAAACCTTTGTGATACTCTTGTCGAGTATGGACAAGGTAATCCGGATGAACATGCGCTAATGCACATCATTGACGAGTACACAGAAGACCCTGTCAAAGTAGACGACTCTGACAGATGAAAACTTTTGAATCGATTCGGACTATTGTCACTCAAGCGATTTGAGACAGCCTACCTCGGTATTGTGCAGAAACGATTCCTCTGGGCTGTTTTCCCAAGCGATCAATACTCCCTTTGGAAGAATTCTCGCATTTCCCAACCGCACATGATTTTCATCGCTGTTGTACGCTTTGCATGTAAACATTAAATTCCCCGGAGGGTGCTCTTCAAAGCCGCCGCCTCCATAACAAAAACCCGGCTCATAATCTGAAATCGCCCCCCGACCTCCAATAAAAAGTAGGCTACACTTTCTACTGCCTTCCTTCCTCCATTTGGAACCGGGACTATAATAGTACTTTCCAGTTGGCAGGACGACGTTCGAAGCATCGATATTTGGAGGAAACAGCTCCTCACAAATCGTCTTCGCCGCTGAAATAGCTTTCGCTGAATCATTCTCCATCGCCTTCAATAAGCAACTTTGGCGGTCTGTAGGCGCCTTGGAACAGGCACCTACCATCGCCAGAATGGCAAGCAAACCAGCAAAAGCTTCAACAAGCTCATGACTATATTTTGGTGAGACTAAACCACGGAGTTTATGACTAAATTTTGGAAGTCGGACCATTTTGTCAGCGCCTCGGTCTTCTCATCATCATACGTATGCTGATCATAGCGCGCTGTCACCCCTTGCTCCTTATGGTTCAGGATCTTCTGAACAACTAGCCTAGGCACCTTGAGGCGCGTCATGTGCGTGGCTGCCGTTCGCCGCAAATCGTGTGAAGTAAACTTCTCTACGCCAAAGTGCTCGAGGCTGCGGCTGATGCCATGCGTCAGCGACGTCACCAGGATCGGCTTGTCGGCAGCAATCGAGAACAGCCACTCATCCGAGGCGGACAGTTCTCGCGCACGCTCGATGATTTTCGCTGCGGTATCGGTGATGGGCACGCGATGCCGCACCCCGTTTTTTGTTCGCTCTGCAGGGATGGTCCACCACCCCTCTTCTAAGTTGAACTCCCGCCATCTAGCACCGCAGACCTCTCCGGGCCGCTGAGCCGTCATCAGAATCAGACGAAAGGCTAACTGCAGGGTCTCACTCATCCGAGCACTAGAAAGGCGCTCTAAGACGATTCTGAGCTCCGTCTCGCTGAGCCGTCGATCACGAACTTTGGGAGGCGTCGGTGCTCGCACCCGATCCGCCGGCGAGACCTCGAGCAACTCCTGTTCAATCGCCCAACTAAAGAGCTTTTTGAGCAGCCCTAAGGTCTTGCGAGCCTGAGCAGGTGCTCGCCCATCAATACGCTCAATCAACTCCCGCACTTCGCGTCGCTTAATCCCGGCGGCGACGCGGCTACCCCATACCGGAAGTAGATCGTGATTGAATTGGCGCTGGTCCTCTCGCCAGCTGCGCTTCTTCGGCTTGGCGTGTTTCTCCATGTAGAGTGCAGCAAGCTCTCGAAATTGCAGCCCTTTGCGTGAGCGTGCATCGACGAAGTGGTGATCAACCTTTGGATCCAGACCTTGAGCGATGAGTAGCCCCGCTTTGGCAAAGGCGGCGTTGGCATCGGCGACGCTCATTTCGGGGTAACGCCCGAGCGTCAGCCAGCACGATCGACCCTGGCGCTTGTAGCGTACGACAAAGGTCTTCACGCCCTTTGGTGTGATTCGCACGCCCAAGGTCCCGCGACCATTGGTACGCACAACCATCACGTTCTGACGTTTGGTGCCGGCTTTGAGTTTGCGCACAAAGACATCGGTTAATCGCGTCTGGCTCATTCTGGGCTCCCCTTGGGCTCCCTTTTCAGGGTGCGCTTTGGTGATCTGCCCTAGGACGGCCTGACACGCCGTTTATTCATAAACCCGATATAATAGGGGCTGTGTAGTCCATTTATGGAATCTGGTGACACACGAAGAAACCAAACTTGCGCTCATTCGTAACGAGCAGGTCATCGGTTCAAATCCGATAGTTGGCTCCAAGAATAAGAAGGACTTACGGCTTACGCTGTGAGTCCTTTTTGTTTTGGGCTCCCTTTTTGCGCCAACCGATAGGGTGAGGTGGCAATTTGCATAAAACCCTAGAGTCATCGATTATACCTGTGGTTGCTTTCCCCAACTGTTGGTTTAAATGCGCTACTGGTTTGTGTCACTGCTCCTGTTTATTTCTCATGGACGAGCCCTCGCTGAAGACTCAAAAAAACCAACTTTACTCTTGGTACCCGTCGTAGCGCCTAAGCCGCTTGCTAACGATGCTACGACGCTAACCAATCTTATTAGAGTCGAAATCGGTAAAACCTCAAAACACCGTCTCGTCAGCCCAGAAGAACTTGGAGCTATAGACAAAGAACTAACGCGGCAGTTGTCAGGTGGCTGCGACGAGGCAAGCTGTATAACAGAGGTTGGCGGAGCATTAGGTGCCCAGTATTTAGTATCAGGATCGCTAGGAAAGCTGGGTAAAGTATATGTTCTTACGCTAAAACTCGTCGACATTGAAAAGGTCACAAGTATCGGTAACTCCTCGACTACCGCCTACACCCTGGAAGACTTTATTGGTAAAGTCGAAGAAGCTACATTAGACCTGTTCGCGATTTCCAAGTCATCACCCACCGATCCAGAGCCGTCGCCGAAAAGACTCTGGCGCAAGGCGCCTAGCTCGCAAGTTAACAACACAAACCAAAGTAATGCTCTGCTACCGGGGCCCTTCTCAGATGCCGCGCGCAGATGCCAAGACGCGGGCGGTAAGCTATACAACATCGGCGACGCTCGCTGGGCTAACGGGCCTGTCCGCCGCAAAACGACTGTGGGCCCTGTAAGTTACCGCACAGGCGGCAATATAATCACTATTATGCCGGACGGTGATCAATTCACTATTTCGGCCATCGGAATGGAAACCGATTTCAGGAACAAGCTCGAGAGCGAAAATGTTTACTGGCATTGCTCAATCATACCTTATTTACATGAGCAAAACGGCACCGTGATGGTGCCATGATGCGGTTTGCGCCCATCCAGCGATCCATAGTCACCATTGAGACGGTTTGACCAACGCTGGTCCACTCATCATAAGTTATCAAGCCAGTGAGGACGTACTTATGAGTTGGTCGACATGTCAAAACGCCGCCGAATTCGTGCGTCAACGCCAGGCAGAGTTGCATCGTCACGAGTCCAAGAATTGCCTGGCATGGGGCGCAATTGAGCGCTGGGAGTCGACCCCAGCCGACACCCCCAAGGTCCGATTTCTCACCTACAAGGCTGAAGCCGACGTCACCGCTCACGCGCTGCTCAGCGGCGATGAAGAGCACCTTATCCTCGGTGCCATGCACCCCTACGAAGCAGAGCAACTGATTGAGTTCCTCAACCGAAATGGCGTGCGCCTGCGAACCATCGAAGGCCCGCAAGCCATCGCCGCCCAATTCCTATCCGATTGGACAAGCGCTCACGAGCTCAGCGTCGAGCAGCGCATGCGTCAAGGCCTGTACGAGCTATGCTCGGTGACCTTACCCGACACCCAAGGCGGCACGCTCGTTCAAGCAAGCGAGTCGCATCACAAGGACCTGTATGCCCTCATTCATGGGTTTCTCAACACCTTCGACGAGCCGTGGATGACGCCAGCGCAAATCGACGCAAGGGCTCAACGCTTTATTGAGGAGCGCCGAGCGTACCTATGGCAAATTCCGAGCGGTGAGCTGGTCTCGCTCGCAGCGGTCGTTCGAGAGACGCCAAATACCGCAAGTATTTCTTGGGTCTTTACGCCTCCAAAGCGGCGACGAAAGGGCTACGCTGGCTGTTTGGTGGGATCGCTCTCGCAAGCGCAGCTCGATGCGGGGAAGTCCGCGTGCAACCTGCACACCGACCTCGATAACCCGACCTCGAACGCCATCTATCAGCGCCTCGGCTATCGCATAATCGCCCGTTCACTGCGTGCCCAGCTGAACGACAACTAGGCACCGATGATCCGCTGACAACTCGGTATCTTGAACTCCTAAAACGGCGGACCCTCGGTGGAATGGCACCCGCTCTCTACACGTCTTAAGCGCCCTACGCTTTTCGTCGCTGCGATTTGGGTGCACCCTCCTTATCGACGCATCCCAGCGCAGTACGAGGTTCATGATGAGTGTGCGAATGCTTCTTTCTTTGCTCCTGCCCGTCGCCAGCGCAGCCAGCTGCACCCAAGCGACCACCCCACAAAGTCCAACGATCCCCTCGCAGCCCGAGGCGGGTCAGCCGACCGATGCTGCGCTCAAACCACGCGACGCCTCTAGCGCAACACCAGACGCTCGCGCGGACTCAGGCGCGATCGATACGGCGCGCCCTGCAGATATCGGCTTGGCCGACGCGGGAGCGACAACGGACGCGGGCGACGCCGGCGCAGAGCCCGCCGAACCGGTCAATCTTATCCTCAACCCAGGCTTTGAGGACGGCGACGCCCATTGGAACGTCTGGGGCGGCGCCCAGATCGTTCAATCGAGAACCCATGAAGGCGAGCGCTCGCTCCAGGTGACTCGGGTCAACGGCGCCGAACAACGCGTCGAGAACCTCGAGCCAAACACGACCTATCGACTGACCGGCTGGGCGCGCACGGACAACCCCGACCACCCCATCAGCATCGGCGCCAAATATCATGGCAACCCTGAGGTCCGAGTCCGTTTCACCGAGGAGGCCTACAGCGAACAGTCGGTTGAGTTCAGCACCGGCTTTGGGACCACCTCCGCGATCGTCTACGCCTACAAGCACAACGGGGAGTCGCTCGCCCACGCCGACAGCCTCTCGTTGATCCGCGTGGGTCCAGCCTACGACGCCCCCATCTGGGCTGATGAGTTCAACGAAGAGGGACGCCCAGACCCCACACGATGGGATTTTGAAGAAGGCTTCGTGCGCAACGAGGAATTGCAATGGTACCAACCCAATAACGCCTTTCAAGAGGGCGGGCACCTCATCGTCGAAGGCAGGCGTGCGAACCGGCCCAACCCCAACTTTGTCGCCGGCTCAACCGACTGGCGAACTCGGCGAGCGACCATCGACTACACCTCGGCGAGTCTGCGCACACGCGATCGCTTCGACTGGCAGTACGGACGGCTGGTGGTGCGAGCAAAAGTCACCAACGCCACAGGAACCTGGCCTGCCATCTGGACACTCGGCGTCGACTGCCCTTGGCCGTCCAACGGCGAGGTGGATGTGATGGAAAATTACGGCGGGAACATCCTGGCGAACTTTGCTTGGGGTACCAATCAAAGATGGAGCCCGCGTTGGGACTCGTCGCGCACCCCGGTCTCTTCCTTCGACCCGAACTGGACCGAACGCTTCCATATCTGGGAGCTCGATTGGACCGAGGACCGCATGGCGATCTACCTCGACGGTCAGCTGCTCAACGATCGGCCCTTAGACAATACAGTGAATGGATCGGCAGAATGCGCTGGGCAAAACCCGTTTCACCAGCGCCATTACCTGCTGCTCAACCTGGCTTTAGGCTCCAATGGCGGAAGCGTCGACAACCTCATGTTCCCCACCCGCTACCTGGTCGACTACGTGCGCATCTACCAGTAGCGATCAGCGGTCAAATAGCACATGACGCTTTGCGCTGCTGCCCAGCACTGGGTGCTTCGCTTCGGCATCGCATCAGCGACGACCAAACTGTATACATCAAGCCGAGATTACATCGCTTTTTATCGGTCATTTTACTTATTTATATACTCACAAGTAGATTATAAGAACCCTCTTAATCGGGGGATCGATCTGTGCGCTTTGTTTCAATCATGGTTCTCATCACTGTTGGTGTCGCATGCGGCCCGCCGACAAACGCTCAAAATCGGACGACCGAATGGTCGGGCGAGCGCGCCCAGGGCTGCGTACAAGATTCGGACTGTGCTGCTAATCAGATCTGCTTAGCGGAGTTTGGTCGGTGTAAGTCAGTAGAGCGTGCTGATTGTAATCTTGAAGCAGGCGAGTTCTGTGCCTGTGCATCGGACGCCGAATGCCCAGATGGTGCGTACTGCAATGGCGAAGGACTCTGTGAACTCAACGCAACATCTGCCCCCAATCCAGTCCCCCCGCCTCAAAGGTGCTTGCAAAATGCTGACTGCGCTGCTGATCAGTTATGTGTCGATGGCGCCTGCGTCGGTCAGGCGACTCCTGAGTGTCGCACGGATCGTCAGTGCCCAGGCGGTCAGCGCTGTGTTGAAGCGCAGTGTGTCGAGGGCTCTGGGTGTCGCTCCGATCTGGACTGCGATGCCCAGCAAATCTGCCGAGATACCGCCTGTATAACCGTAGCCTGTCGTCAGGACAGTGACTGTGCAGGTGAGACTCGGTGCCAGGATAATCAGTGCATCACCCCCCCCGCCGAAGATGATCACGGTGACACGCTTGATACGGCGACGCGCGTGGAAGACTATAGCACCACACGCGGCGTGCTCAACACCAACGACGATGTCGACGTCTTCGTCTTTCGAAGCTCAATTCGAGGAACTTATCGCGCTGAAACCACAGGAGCAAGCGATACCCTGTGTACCTTTCTCGACGCCAACGGTGGAGAGCTCGCCAACAATGACGATGACGGGGACAATCTCAACTGTCGACTCGAAACGGTCCTAGAGCGCGGCGTGACTGTCTACCTGAGAGTGGCTGGATTTGAAGGGCGAACCGGCGCGTACACTATGGTCTTGCGCCGCCCAGAGCTTCCGCAACCGGATGACCATGGAAATGACTTAGCCAATGCGACGAGCGTCAGCGACAACAGCGTCACCGCGGGTCGGATCGAGCAAGCTGGGGACCGTGACTACTTTGTATTCGAGACAACCGCATCGACAAACTATACGCTTTACACGACCTCGAACAGAGATACCCACTGCAGCCTATTTGATAGCAACGGGCAGCTTTTGGCGCAGGACGAAGGAAGTGGTTTGGGCGGCAACTGTCGTATCGCTGAAGCGCTGACGGGCGGACAACGTTATGGCTTCTTGGTGCGTCATAGTTCGCCAGTCGGCACCGGCGCCTACACCCTTCGCTTCGAACGCTCGACGCGAGATCAAGATGACCAAAGTGACGAGCGGCGCAACGCGCAGATGGTGCAGTTGCCTGCTCGGATTGAAACTCGCCTCGAGACCCGTGACCGAGATTGGTTTAGCTTTACTACGGGTGTAGCCGGAGTGTACCGGATGGAGACGCAATCAGGACTCGATACATTTTGCCGACTTGAGGATGCTCAGGGTACTCAGCTGGCTACCGATGATGACGACGGTCAGGGGATCAACTGCGGAATCGAGATTCATTTGAGCGCAGCAGAGACCTACTTCTTTATGGTGCGAGGCTATACCTCGAATATCACAGGCGACTATGTCGCTTTGATCGAAAAGCGCTGAACGGGGTCGGCGAATATTCATGACTCGTCGGCTGGTCAGTGTCCTTGGCTGCAATGCTCGTGGCCCATTTGAGCTCGCCATCAGCGTATGTTAAGTTCGTTAATTGAGTGTCATGAGAACCTTGTCGCTTACCCTGCTCACCGCCACGGGTTGCGCCGACATCACACCCATTGAAGATGGGAACACCTTCGGTCAAACTGTCACCCTGAAGGACTTGATCACAAGCTGCTAACTGCTCGCGTCCCAGTGCTCTGAAGGCAGGTCTGGCTAAGCACAACGTGACACCCTACCCCGTTGCCGATGTGTTGATGACCCACGGAGATGCTGATCAGCTGGTCTCAGCCCACACGAGCTCTGCTGCCGGTCTGCAGCCCCTTCCTGATTTCGCAGCGACAGTAGCCTCGCCTTAGCCTGACCGCTGCAAGCTATCTTTGATCTCCTAACGATGCAGTGATACGACACGTTGCCTTCGGAGATGAGACGGATCACACGTGGCTAATGCGCTCAAACTCTTCGCTCTGCGACAAGCCGCACGGCTCATCTATTGTGTTCGCAAGATTCACGATCTGTTCTGGAAGTCGGTCGCAGACCTCGTTGAACTTACTTTGAGCGAAGAACAAGCCGCTGCGTGGACTCGTTTTCACTATTCGAGTCGCTCGGGACAATACGTTCACAATGGCTACAACAACAGTGGTCTCTATGATTGGGAGCGGCGGGCGATCGATGACTACTTTCCCAAGTCACCTGCTCGCATCCTCCTCACAGCGGCTGGTGGCGGACGAGAAGCGATTGCATTAGCACAGCTTGGCTATGAAGTCGTTGCCCTCGAGCCTGAGGAGCAGTTCTATTTCGAGCTCACTAAGGCTTGCGCTGGTGACGAGTCCTTGACCGCCATGCAAACGAGCCATGAGCAGTTGATCGCCACCCCGCCGACGGATCTCCCCTGCTTTGATGGCGTCGTCATTGGCTGGGGAAGTTTCTCACATTTGCCCAAACGCGACGAGGTGTATGCGTTAATGGAAACGCTTCAAGGACTCTGTCCCAAGGGTCCGATCCTCACCAGCTTCTTTGTGCGTCAGCCTCCGCACCAACTGAGTCGCTCTCGCCAAAGACTGCGCCAGTTTATCAAATCCTGGTCACCGATTAAGCGAACCCTTGATGGCTATTTGCGGTTCGATTATCGATTGGGTTTAGTGCGCACCTATGACCAGCAGTGGCTCGACGAACTTGCAGCCCATGTGGATTGCCATGTCACGACCTTTGAGCCTTATCCCTATGGTCATGCGGTTCTTGTACCCAATAAGAATACCGTTGATGACGCCTGAGCGCCTGTTGCTCACGGACTTCTTTGGTGATTGAATCGCTCATGCACTATCTGTCTACCGCCTTCGTTGTGCTCCTTCTCGCTAGCCCGACTTTAGCTGAAGGGCTGGAGCCGTTTCCTGGGGTCGAGTACCGTCGCGTCAAAGCGTTCTATTTCAACGCCAAGATGGGTCGCCCTGAATGCATGACGCCGCTCAATAAAGATGGCTCGCTCTGCTCGTCGGTTGAAAGACCTGGCAAGCTGCTCTCGAACAAACAGACCACTCGCCTATTCAAAACACTGAACGAACCGACGTCCTTCAACCAGTTCTTCGCCAAGTGCTTTATCCCGCATCACGCCTTTGTCCTCTATGACGCTAAAGGCAAAGCCGTCGCCCAAGTCTCAGTCTGCTTTGAGTGCAACCGAGTCTCAATCGAACCCAGCCAGCCCAACAAGCGCTCACTGACGCAAGAGGGCCAGCGTCAACTTCAAACCTTATGCAAAGAGCTTGGGTTGAAAGCGTGCACCGGCTCTTAGGCTGCTGCGCGCCTCTCGGTGGACTTGACTCGACTCCAGACATCTTCGCACATAGAGCGACAGATTCACGAAACGAGCAACCGTAGTGAAGAGGCGATGCGAAACACTAGCCGTACGAGTCGCTAAATAATTAAATTTTTATACATTTATCGCCGAGTTCAAGGACGAATTTGTCAATGGTATACCGATCAACAACATGCGAACGCTAACTGATCACGAAATGAGTTCACAATGGACCCATCGTCCGACTCAAACGCACCACCGCATCCATATCGGCAGATTTAAGCGACCGGTTCTACTCGTATTCGGAATCGAAGGGTTGTTCCTGGCACTGAGTATAGCACTCAATGAACTGACCTATTTTATCGTGGGCGCAGCAGGAGTTCTTGGCGGCTACTTTCTTTGGGCGCGCACTCGTCGAGCCAAAGATGCGCGCACGAACCTCGAAGCCGTTCGACTTTTAGGCGCTGGCGAATTCGATAGAGCCATTCGACTGTTTGATGAACTGTGTCAATCTCCGGCTAATGGCAGTACCTTAGCCGTATTCCTCATGAACCGCGGCACGGCAAGCTTGTGTAAAGGTGAATTTGAGGTCGCGTTGTCCATCTACCACGAGGTCCTTCGAGCCGAGCGCGGTATCGCCCGCGGTGTCTTTAAGCTGCACGGCGATATCTTTCGCGCTCGATGCGCCGAAGGCCTCGCTGTGTATGGTGAACTGGACGCTGCAGAAGCGATGCTCGCCGTACACAAGACGCATGACGCACAAGCTCGGGCTGGAATGCAGCTCCTGGCACGTTCGGTCATCGCACTACGGCGAGGCGAACGACAGGCCGCTTGGACCCATTTGACCACGCACTGGGCGAGCGCTGAATCCATACAGACCGCCACTGAACTCAAAGCACTCCTGATCCTTCGTGCCTTTGCCGCCGACCACGCTGACCCCATCTGCAGTTCGATCACTACTCATGATCTCACGCGCAACCGCTGGCTAGGCACCCACTGGGTTGAAATGGCTGATTTTCTCAGCAACTTTGACTCCCACCAAACAGCGAAAGACTAATGAACAAAGGGATCATCAAAGCCATCCTAGTTTTTCTGCTCATTTTCGTTACTGGCTTTGGCTTTGGCTTTGCGCAGCAATCCAGCGAACTCTTGATTGTCATGTGCATCGACCCGCCTGATGTGCCCGGCGAAGACATCATCGAGCCTGTCATTCCCATCCCTCCTGAGGTCTTTTGCACCTACCTGACAGCCATCCGAAAACCGGATCCAAACGCGCTGGAGAACCAATCGCTGTCTCGATCCGCACGACACCAAACGCTGTTTGGCTTTACCCTCGCCGGTCACCGACCGAACAATCCGCGTAGCGCGGCGCTGATCGACGACTTTATCGCCCGCGGTATCAACTGGGATGAACCCGCAGATGGAGCGCTCACGCCCTTGCACCTTGCGGTTTTGATTCGCTCTTTAGAGCTGACAAAGAAGTTCCTCGCCGCGGGCGCCAACCCCAGGACAAAAATCAAAGACCCCGTTCATCCTATGGACCAGCTTGACGCCTTTGACGTGGCGCGCCTGCTGCACTTTAACAGCAAAGATCAGATGGAGCACGACGAAGTCGAAGCATGGATCGAACTTGAACAGATGCTCTGCGACGACCCTAAGGTCAACGCGCACGCAGCCAGCGAGCTCACGCCCGTCGCGATCGACTCAGCGACGCACCAGCTCGAAAGCGCCGACTATTTTGGCGACGATAACCCCTACCCAGCCGACAACTACGATATGCTCGCCAACGTGATTCAAGGGCCCTTGGGAGACCAAGACCAAGCCAGCATGGGCTTCGCCAGCGTCTGGAATTTTGAACGGGTTGAGGTGCCTTGCGCCGAACCCAGCGACTCGCCGGGCAAAGCTTGCGCACGAGCGCCGTACCAAGCTGTTGCGCCCTCAAGGCTGGAGGTGCTGATCTCGACCCCTGCCCGTCCAATCGGCGTGGACGGGCCTCCACCCGAGGTCAAAGTCACCAAGTTACAGAGCCTACGCGATCGTCCTGGGCGTGAGGCTCGCCTCGTACGCCTTCGCTCAGTCACCGTGGAGCCCCTCGGCTCCGAGTACGCTGTGCGTGTCGTCGCTGAGTTTGTTCAAGGCTGCCACGGCGAGCGGTATAACGAGGACATCTTACTGACCCTGCGCGGCAACCAGCCCCAACGCGTGGTCGTCAAGCCCGCTGACTAACGCGATTTGATCGTCTCCAATGCAAACCGAGCGCAGGACTTCCTTTTGATCTATGCTGGCAAACGTAACGCCGATGGAAAGATCATGAACATGTACCGCCTACTCACCTGCACGGTCTTGATCGCTTCATGCAGCCCTGAGACGACTAGTCCGAGCTTGAACGACACGGGCGTTCGAAACCTCGATATTGGCACGACACCAGCAGATGCTGTCGTTCCGCTCGCAGATGCCATGCCGCCCATAAGCGATGCAGCCGTTGAGATCACGGACACAGGACCCACGCCACAAGGCGATCGCCCCTTGGTGCGACGGGTGACTGATCACACCATCAATCAAGTGATCAATGGCGAAAATGTAGGGCGCTCGTTCCATATCATGGCACCCTCGAGGATCGACGAGAACGTCAACTACCCGGTGGTTTTTGCCTTTCACGGTAAAGGCGGTCAGGGGCGTAACTTTGTCAGCTCTATGATTCCTTTTGTCGATGCAGGTCGCTTTATCGCCGTGTTACCCAATGGCATCGATCGGGGTTGGAACTTGGGTACAAGCCCTGCCCGTCCTGACGACCTCGCCTTTGTCGATTCCCTAATTGAATACCTGCGGCAGTTTCGAGGCATCAATCGTGAACGCATGTATGCTCTGGGGTTTTCTAACGGCGCCGGCTTAGTCCACCTGATCGCAGCCAACCGCCAGCACTTTCGCGCTCATGCTGCTATGGCAACAGCCCTTATTGAAGGCAATGAACCCGATGCTTATGTTCATCGTGCTTCCTTCTTATCCGTACACGGAATGGATGACCCAGTCTGTCCTTACGAGGGCGGTCCAGGACGAGTTCGGCTGAACTTTTTAGCTGCCGAAGCGAGCGCTCAGCTCTGGGCGCGCCAGCTCGGATGTCCGCTCGAACCTTCCGAATCTGGCGAGACAGAAGAGGGCAATCGTCGATTTTTATGGTCACCCTGCGATGAGGGGCACCGAGTCTTGCATTACGGCGTAGCGGGCTCGGCACACAGCATACCGCGCTCAACCGAGGGCGGCTTGTACTCACTCATCGTCGATTTCTTCGAAGCATCGCCCTGACACGCCCCTGACTTTGGCGTCGCCTCAAGCAGTGAAACACCGCGCTCCTTGAGCCGCATCTGTCGATACTTCTCTTTCATCTTCTCCAACGCCTTTTTGTATTTCTCACAGGGGTCCTCGTCGTCGAGACGCGGGGTAAACCAGATATAATCGAAGCGCTCTGGAGCATAGTTTGCCGGATTAGTCTGGTTCCTTTGGACTTCGATCAGGCCAATACTCAACGTCTTCTGCCGAAGGTGATTCGGCAGGCCGTAATCTCTTCGCACATGACCATTACCGGCAATGACCACCGCTCGACGCCCTGCTTGTTCTCGCTCGAGCGCTGACGTCATCTGCGACGCCATCCAATGATCTTTAAAAACCTGCGCCCCAACCATCATATCGATCATAGCGCCGGCTGCGTTCCCGCAATGTCCTCGATCAATGTCCGCTCGTAGTTTAGCGACTCCTTGTTTCGGCAAACGACTAAGATACTTTGCGTTCTCCTCTGCAAACTTGTCAGGCTGCCGCGCACGGCTCATGAGGCGCTGACGAGACGGATGAATCGCCAGCGGCGTCATACGCAACCGATTGACCACATCAAAAATAGGCCGATAAAGCTCAAAATTTGGCCAGCCGCTTTGCGCCCACTCACTGGCTTTCGCAATCTGATCAGCGCTCATCCCTGCAGTAACGCTGGACTCGTCTTGCTCATCGAGCATCTCAAAGCCGACTAATGCTAAGGGGCCGACCTGCTCTAGAATCTGAGCTTGCAGTCGATGGTGGTCGGGATGGTCATGACGCTCGCCCAACAGGACCACATCATGAGCTGCTAAGGCTCCGAATAGATCAGTCCTCCCGACAAAGTCGTTCGCTTGCCTCGACCAAATCTTACCCACCATGGGGTGCTCGGCATCGAGACTTGCCTTCCATGCGTACATCATCCGTCGATCGTTATCGGGCTTCGAATGCTTTGGCGTGCTGGTGCACGCGTTCCAAACGAGCGCAGACAGGCCGATCAATGATAGTCTATTGATTCTTAATCTCACGTTGTACTCCTACCCACCGTAAGCAGATCATCATGCCCGACTCATTCGGTTGACCTCAAGGATATCGCATCCAAAGATCATAAACGCTATGGTCATATGGGTCGGTACGCCCAACAATCCAATACCGACGACGAAAACAGATCAGAAAACACCGACATCACGCTTTACACACGGCAGGTCAGACCCTAGGTAGCTGATACAGATGTCTGGAACGAGTCCGCCGATGGAGTCTCACCCGCATACTGAAATCACCTCCATATTTAACTTTACCCGAGTAAGCTTGCATTTGATAATGAATATCATTATCGGTAATGCCGCAATGGACTGTTGATGAAAAGCGTTTCTACAAACATTCGTAGCAGCCAGCGAACGAGGGCGAAAAACGCAACGTTCGCTCGGCCGAGCTTTGATCATCGGCGCCTTTTGTTCTTCGCCGCATTGGTGCTTTTACTCGCGCTGACGGCGACGAGGGAAGCCACGATACAAGTGCTCGCTGATGCCTATTGGCAGGTCTCCTCCTATGTCGCTGCGACCATTTGCGTGGTGTATTGGCTGCAATCTAAATTCGCAAACACCTCACGATTTTCTGGGCTCATCGCCAACAATACACGATACCAGGTCGTTTTCGCCAGCCTCATGGGTACACTACCTGGCTGCGGCGGCGCAATTATCGTCATGACCCAGTTCGTCCAGGGGCGCCTGAGCTTTGGCGCGGTCGTGGCGGTACTCACAGCAACCATGGGTGACGCCGCTTTTCTTTTGCTTGCAGCTCAACCCAGCACCGGTTTCTTCGTGCTCGGGCTGTCGCTCGTAGCTGCACTCGTTTCCGGCTTAGTGGTCGATAAGATCCATCGCCATGGCTTTATGATGCCGTCGATAGGCCCTGCTGAAGAACTTAACGAGACCCTGTCAGAAGAACCGCTGCAAACTGAAGCTCAGGGCTATTACTGGAAGCATGCCCTCCTACCCACCATGGTTGTTGCGGGCATGATTTCGTTTCAAACCGATATGGACGCGGTCTTTGGGTTTAGCGAAGGTACATTTGGATTACTCGGCTGCAGCCTTGCATTGTTAGCGATGTTCCTTTGGGCAGTGGCGCCCTCCGGTCAAATCAACCTGGAGAAAATGAGCACCGACGATGTCCCGTTGTTTCAGCGGGTTGCGCATGAGACGAACACCGTGACGTGCTGGGTCATCCTCGCCTTTCTCGCATTTGAGCTCACCATCTTAGCGACCGGTTGGAACCTATCTAGTCTCTTCGTCGGCTTACCCGGCGTCGCCATCTTGGCTGCGGTTCTTATTGGCTGGATCCCGGGCTGCGGACCTCAGATTCTCACCACCACGCTTTATCTGAACGGTGCCATTCCCCTCTCCGCTCAGCTCGGCAATTCGATTAGCAACGATGGCGATGCGCTTTTCCCCGCGCTCGTCATGGCGCCAAAGGCTGCCATCCTTGCGACGGCGTACAGCACCGTTCCCGCGCTTATCGTCGCTTACGGTTACGCCTTTCTCTTTGAGCTCTAAAGTAACGACAGATCGGAAACAGGCTCGTGAACACTCCCAACGAATTTCGATTCCTTGGTCTCAACATGGTCAAGCTGACCATCGGCTATGGCTTGCTGCTTATTGTTTGGGCGGCTCTATTCTCGATCGGCAGCAAGTCGTTCACTTCATGGATTCCTTCATTTATTGGACTGCCCATTTTGCTCGCAGGCGTCCTCACACACCAGCTACCCGCCAAGCGTAAACTCTTCATGCACGTTGCCGTTGTCTTCGGTCTCCTGGCGTTCTTGGGTGGGTTTCGCTTCTTCTCGGGTCTCAGTTCAGACGCGGGATTGTTTGCCAAGCCCAAAGCGGCAAGCTCTCAGTTAATGCTTTTGGTCACGGGTGGTGTGTATACCGTCGCCTGCGTGCGCTCGTTCATTTGGGCGCGTAAAAATGCTGGTCAAGCTGTAGCGTCCGATTAGACCAATTGGGCGAGGCGACGACACCTGTGAGCTAGGTTGCGAGTTAGCGGCCTGAGGTGCCCATTCGCTTTTGCTCATCGTGCGCTTGGAATAGCGGTCATCTAGGATTAAGTTCCCCTAGAAAAGAGGTCTTGATGACGACGTCTCAGCTAAACCTTCGCAGCTATCTTCGCTTGGCACGCACCCTTTCGCTCGGTTTTCTGCTCGCTTGTGCGCAGGCCACGTCATTCTCAACCACCGTCGAAGCTCAAACCGAAATTGAGGGTGGCGGGCTCCTTGAGCAGCTCGCTGGTGATATGGGCTTTGACAGCTTTATCGCTTTTGATGTGACCGCGAATGAGCAGTTTGCTAACCAGGGCGTTGAGCGTCACCAAATCGATTCTGTTCGCCTGACCGCGCTCCGTCTAAGGGCCTCGGCTGGTGACTTTACCTTCTTGGACCGGCTTGAGTTTTTTGTCGAAGCAGAAGGGCAAGAGCGTGTTCGGATTGCCCACGGGGGGCCCTTCCCGGCGGGTCAGTCAGCGATTGAACTGGCGCTCGATGATGTCGACCTCGCGCCCTATGCCGCTGCCCCTGCTATGGACCTGAAGACCGTAGTTCAAGGGCGCCGACCAGACCAAGATATAACGATTGATGCGGGGGTTGATTTCTTGATCGATGTCAACGTCAGCGGAGCAATCTGTGGTGCCGTCGAAGACACTCAAGAAGACAGTTAACGGGTAGCATCTGCCTCCGACAGTTGGCGCACGTGGTTGAGGACGCGAGTGTGAATTCTACCAATGATCACATCGCTAAAACGTTTCCAGTACAGTTGCGGTGCCATATCCAGAGAATACCATGTGGTTCCAACCAGCCGCGTTTTGTTCCCGGGAAGTCGCTCAAGCCGAAACGCTCCTCGACGACTCTTCATTGAACCCGCGAGATGAGGGGCGTGCACATGCTGATAAGGGCTCCACTCATGCATGGGCGGCGGCTGTTTGGTGACGTCAAAAGCGAGATGATGAGGAGGGTTCCAAACCGTAATCGGTTCAACGAATGCACCGGTCGTGAATTCGCAATGCCGCACCGCACCCACACCCTCACCATCGATACGGGCACGAACCGGGCAGGCAATTCCTGTCTTCATTAACCAATCACTCGGAGGCGGCAGATCGGGAAAGCTAACCACCCGCTCCCAGACCACTTCAGGCGGTGCGTCAACCACCACCTCCGTTACCGCGCTGTGGACCACATCATCGAGCCCTTGACCTGGCATCGCCATCGTCAAAGGTAGCGCAAAAAATAGGCTAGCGACCGCGCCGCCCGATTGCGCCTGCGCCATACTTCGACCGACCAGCGCGCCCATCGCTGCAAGCACCGCAGCGAGCGGCGCCGCCATCAGCAAACAGATCCCGCCCTCAAGGGCTAACAACACCATCGTACCGCCGCACAACCCGAGCCCAAGCAGCGCGATGCCTACGCTTCGCTTAATACTCGCCTCCCCGCTTTGTGCCACCAGGTACGCGCTGACCACGCCCATGACGAAGGGCGTACCAGCGAACAGCGCCGAGCCATACTCCTCCAAACCAAAGACGCTGACGAGCAGCGCCACTAAACCGGTCACAATACCAGCCGCTAACGCCTTGAGCGCTTGCGGTAGAGCCGCAGGCAACTGGTCGCCTCTACGCATCTCTTGAGCCTGGCGCGTCGGTGCTGCGCACAACGCCACGATCATCAACCAGTTGATCAACGGCACAAAGAACAAGAGACCGACCCAAGGTGAGAGTCCGGCGTTGCGAGCACGCCTGATGCTCATGCTGACCCCAACCCAGACGAAGGGAAGGCTGAACAGCGCCATCACTAAGAAACTCAGTTTCGCGTTACTGATCCCATCGAGACGCCACGCCAGCGATGGGCTCAGATAGGTCCACGGCGCCATCAATTGAGCGGTATCGAGGTACAAAACAAGCGAATCAAGAGCGTACTTGACGAGCAACAAGCCGATCCCGTGCTTTACGTACTGCGCACGACCTACCGCCACGCGTCCAAACCATAACTGAGTCACAAACGCTCTCCTCGCTGAAAGACCCTCTCGCTAGTTGCTGTCGCCGACAAGGGACGACGTGGTCTCGAGGTAGAAACCGAAGGCAGCTTGCCAATCCGTTTGACCGCGCCTAGCTCCAAGACATGAAAGAGCGCATCGACATCTTGTTGGTTCAACGTGGCTTATGCTCAACCCGAAGCCGCGCACAGGCGCGCATCATGGCCGGCCAGGTCATCGTCAACGACCATCGAATCGATAAGGCAGGCACTAAAGTCTCTATCGATGCGCAGATCCGCCTTAAAGGTAAGGACCTCGCTTATGTCTCCCGAGGCGGACTCAAACTCGAGGGTGCTCTTGAGGCATGGCCAATCGAGCTCGACGGTGTCGTCGCTATGGACGTGGGCGCCTCCACAGGAGGGTTCACCGACCTCCTTTTGCAACGAGGTGCAGCGCAGGTCTACGCTGTTGATGTCGGACACAACCAATTGGCTTGGAAACTTAGGCAAGATCCGCGCGTAATTAACCTTGAACGCACCCACATCGCTAAGCTTGAGCCCGGGAGCCTTGAGCCTGCTCCTACCCTCGCCGTCATCGATGTCAGCTTTATCTCGCTACGACGCGTGCTGCCTGCAACAGTGCCTCACCTGGCGGCGGGAGGTCGCATCTATGCCTTGATCAAGCCTCAGTTTGAAGTGGGTCGAGAACGAATAGGCAAAGGCGGCATCGTACGCGACGCCGAAGCCAGAGGCGATGCGGTCGCTAAAGTTTTAGCGACTGCGCAGGCGCTCGGACTTGACCTGCTCGGCAACATCGAGAGCCCGATCACCGGTACCGAAGGAAACATCGAATACCTTGCGGGCTGGCAAATCCGCTAGGAAGAGGCGCTCGTGCACCGAACCCGCCGGTACCAGTCTGGAAGCCCGAGACGCTCACTCATCGCCAGCAAGAGCCGATCACGTAAGCGAAACAGGTTGACCGTATCCGCTCGGTTATAAGCCACCAAATCAGCGAAGGCCCAGTAGGCTTGATCACCGCCGCTGCTGACACGATCCCATAGGGTGATCGCATCACGACCACGCAGATCGGCAATGCGGCTCGCCCGCCGAATGCCGAGTGAGCGCTCAACAGCTTTGAGCCCGCCACGGTATTTGCCCTGACGAGACACATCCAAAAGGTCACTATAGCGCTCTGGCACTGGATGCCCATCATACACCTTGCGCAGCATGGCAACGTCGAACTTACGACCACCAAAAACTAAGATGAGACCGTCACTAGCGAGTTCAGCCGGCGCCTTATCAAAGGATGCAAAGCGAACCGAGAGCCCATCCAGGAGACCACTCGAAGGGCCAGTCTGTGCCCAGCGACCTGGCAACTGCTCAGCGGCACCAGCGAGCCACCAGCGCACGACCTCTTCATCGACATAGGCGGTAAACGTCTCTTCATCGTAAGCGACGCCCATAACGGTGGGGGCGCCAGTCCGATCGCACTCAAAATCAAGGGCGATGGACTGCGGCGCCCAGCGCTCAAGCAGGCGCCAGCGGTGACGCGCAGGCGCTGCGCTCCATCGCTCGACCTCGGTCATCTCAACATCGAGGGCTAGCGCTTGACGGACGCGAACGACCTGATCTCGCGCAATCACCGAGTCCCGACTCGGCTCGTGGCTGAACGTCTCGAGAAAACGTGCGTGATCGATAACGCCATTTGTCCACAGCGCCGTCTCGATGCGCGAACTAATACCGCTCACGAAAGCAAAAGTCTGATCCCATAAATCACCCACCGGCTGACTCATTTCAGCGATCAAGCGCTGCCTGAGCTCATCATCCATCGGCGGCATCGGTAAGGTCTTGAGCTGCTCGACATCAAACCAACCGATGTCTTGATGATCCAAAGGCTGAGGTTCATCATCGCTATCAACCTGAAAGATGCGCATGGATAACCGTAAATCACTGCGCCGCTCGCCGACGGTCGCCCATTCCGGCCCGACCCGAACCTTCACCCCGAGTTCTTCTTCAACTTCGCGTGCAAGCGCCACTTTGGCTGTTTCACCCAGTTCCTGCTTACCACCAGGAAACTCCCACAAGCTGCCATGATGTTTGTCTTTAGGGCGTTGCGCTAAAAACACCTGGTCATTGCGTCGCCACAAGGCGCCGACCACTCTGAGCATGGGCAGAGCTTTCCCAGCTTGAGCCATCAGTTCGATACGTCTTCAGGTAAGCCAGTCAAATCATCGACCAAGCTTGCGCTTCCTGGGCGTTCGGGGCGTGCTAAATAGCGCAAAGTCGCAATCAACCTAGCCGGATCCAAGGGTCGCTTTAAGAAGGCTTTAGCGCCCATCTCGAGTGCACGACTGGCGTCTTCGCTGTCCGCACCTAACACCACCGCGGTAGGAACCTCGTGCGCGACCGTTTCAAGCAGCGTCCAGCCCATCAAATCAGGTAGGTTGAGATCGATGACCGCCGAGCGATGCAACGAACCAGGCTTGAGATCTCCAGGCCTGAGCGCATCAACCGTCTCGTAGCCATGATCATGAAGCACTTGTCGTAGCCAAGCCGTCAACCATGGCCCGCTGCCCATAATCAGAACCGGATCGATCATTGTAAGGCGTCCGCCATCCCCTTAGCCACCAAGTAAAGTACTCCACCATTACTGTACATCACGGCGAGCTTACTGGCTACAGCCGGCGCCGAGGTAAAGCCTGTTCCGGTGTCCATGACTTGCAAGCGCGCACCATCGTAGGCTCGCAGCAGCGTCATCGGCCCATCGTCGCGACCGAACCATAACCGTCCATTGCGAACCACGGGCTGGCTAGGAACGCCCCCCTCAAAGCGATACTTCCAGAGCGTTTTTCCCTTTTGTCTCTCGAGTCCTGCCAAACGACCACGGGCACCAATATAGACCCGATACTGATCCACTGCGATGCGGTGCACGCCACGAAGTTTCGGACGCTTCCATACCAACCGCCCATCGGCGACACGCAAGGCAAAAACCCCGCTGTTATAGGCTGCCGTATAGACGATTCCGTCAAGCACCACAGGCCCTGCATCAACGTCCGCAAAGTCTTCATTCGACTTGCCAAGCTTGCGCTCCCATACGACCTCGCACTCGCCCTCGGCTGGGTCGTCATTGTACGCCGTCAAGTGCCCGGCAGAACTTCCCACTAAAACCACGCGCTCGGCGTTACTTCGGTCCGCTTTCGGCAGCAAAACAGGCGTTGGTGCCGTATGACCAAAGATCGTGACTTGGTTCGGGCGCCCACCATCCTCATAACGATCGCATGACCAGATCTCAGACCCATCGCGCAAATCGACCACCAACAGCTGATCGAGACCCGTTTGTAAGTAGATTCGCCCCCGATCAACGACCGGTGCGGCAACGGGCTCTGTACCAATAGGTAAGGACCAAACAGGACTGCCGTCCTTCACTTGAAGCGCATGCAAAAATCCATCATCTGCAGTCACTAAGACTGCTGGTCCCCAAACCACGGGCTGACCACTTACGCGGCCGGGCATTTGACGTTTCCAGCGAACCTTACCGGTGCCCAATTCCAAAGCAGTCAGGACACCTTCATCGGTACCAACGAGCACCACTCGCATCGACGGAACAATTGTTGGAGCGCTACGCTGCTCTCGGCTTGAAGACGCATCTTGCAGCCGTTTCGACCACTGCACACCCCAGTGATGCGCGCCGACCGCTTCAGGCTCAGCCTGAAGCGTAGCACCGAAAAGCAAGGCAACGAGCATCAGCCGGCCTTCTTACCCAGCAGATTCAAACCTTCGTCAGCACGAAACCGCTCATTACTCTGCTTGAGCTGGTCATCCTTTGTAACCAATTCCAGCAGTTTCGCAGCCTCGTCCGGCTTGCTCCCACGACGGTACATCGATGCCGCCTCAATAAAGAGACCGACACTGTGATCACGGGCTAACTTAAGCCGCATATCGAGCTCTGTAGACGGCTTGAGTTCAGCCGATACAGCCAGACGTTTCACTTCCTCGTGATACTCTTGAGCAATCGCCTCTAACTGAGCCGCTCCGTCAACACCTTTACCCTGGGCTTCAAGGGCGTGCGCTTGCATCTCAAGCGCTCGCCGCCTGAACACCGTGTCCTTCTTCTCAGAAGCTAGAAACCCATCAAGATGCTTCGCCGCAGCCTCACCATCACCGCTCTGAAGTGCAGTGGCAGCCAATCCGAGCACGGCAAAGTGGGCGGCTCCGCTTGCGGGACCTTGTTTGATGACCTTATTGAAGGCGTCATTCATCGCTTCGAGTCGCTCTTCTTCTGACTCAAACTGCGGCGGCTGCAAGGGATTGTCAGCATCAGCTTCTTGACCTTGGTTATCATCCGAGTCCTTAACAATACGCCCTTGCGCCGCCTGAGTACCCTGACGGAATAAATCAGTTAACTCGCCGTCGTTTGCTGCTTGTCGTGATTCTTGGGTGGCATAGAATCCACCCCCCACAAGGACGACAGCAATCCCGGCAAGAATTAGGTTTTTGTTTCGCTTGAGGTTGTCTTCGACCTCGAGCGCCAACGCCTGCTCTCGAGCCAACGCATCACGGCTTGCCTGTGCTTCATTGGCTTCCTTTTGACGTTTCTGATTCTTGTAACTGGTCGTCTTTCGTTCCAATTTACCGATAGACATAGATATCCTTCTCCTTCCACCCTGCCACTACCCTTTAGGGTAGCGTGGGCGATCGAGCCCGCTGATTATGGAGTGCCACCCCCCTTGTCAATGACAGCTTATCTATCGATCGGCAGTGATCTGACTCAGCCCTGCGTGCTTCACGAGGCGAACGACTATGCCTTGCTTTACAAACCCCCGGGTATGGCGGTCCAAGCCGACGCCCGAGGCGATCTGGATCTCTTGAGTTGGTACCGATCCGATGCCAGCGTGGTTGGCCGTTTAGATCGGCCTGTCTGCGGCATGGTACTTGTCGCCACCACACCACTCGGTAAAACCAGTCTTCAAACGGCGCAATCCCAGCAACAACTGCTAAAAATCTATCGCGCCAAAACGATGCTAAACGCACCACGATTGCCTCCCTTAATCGAACACGGCTGGCGATTTGAACGCGGCTTGGCGCAAGCGACTTCAGTCGGCGCAAAACGCAGCAAAATCATGCGCACCAAAGTGATTACCCAAGAAGCGGAGTATGTCGAACTGCAGCTCATCACGGGCCGGCGACACCAACTTCGGGTTCAACTTGCGACTGCTGGCTGTCCGATTGTTGGCGATCGACGCTATGGCGGGATCAAGGCCGATCGAGTGTATCTCTCCTGCGTTGCGATCGGTCTTCCGAATCGACCAGTCTACCGCCTGAGCGACAAGACACTCCAAGCGCTCAATCTGGCAACCTGAACAGCTTCTGCGCGTTGCGCGCCGTCTGAAACCGAAATTCAAACAGGTCGACCGCCCTAAGGTCAGCAATCAGTGCAGCAGTGTGAGCCACAAACGCAGGCTCATTCTTTTTGCCGCGTTTGGGGACCGGCGCCAAATAAGGACAATCGGTTTCCACCATGATTCGATCCAAAGGCACCGCTTCGGCAACCGTACGCAAATCGCCAGCACTCTTGAACGTCACGATCCCGGAAAAGCTGACCATCAAGCCACGCGCTAATCCATCCATGGCATTGCTCATGGTCCCAGTAAAACAATGCAAGACACCTCCGGCCTCAGGTAATCCCACATCATCGATGATGGGGTAAAAATCCTCGTAGGCATCACGCACATGGAAAACGATCGGTTGATTAAGTTCACCAGCCAGTTCCAGAAACTGCCGTAGCGCACGCTGCTGTGCCGCTCGCGGGGCATGGTCATAATAATAGTCCAAGCCAGTCTCACCAATACCGACGACCTTCTCGTGCTCTGCCAAACGACGGACCAAATTCAACACTTCCGTGGCATCAAAACCGTCTCCAACATCGTGGGGATGCACACCAAGCGTACAATAGACCTCGGGGTATCGATCAATAAGCTCCATGGCTTCATGACAAGCGGATACATCACCGCCTGCGCCAATATGGATGAGATGCGTCAGTCCTGCGGCTCGCGCCCGCTCCACTAATGCGTCCACTTCATCACCGAAATTACTCGGCCCGATGTGACAATGACTATCGATAAACATAGCGGGCTCTCCGAGCCTTCTTTGGCTTAAGCGAGCAAATCGAGCCAGCGCGGTTGTGCATTGCGACGAGCGCGCGCTCTTCGTGAAGGCGCTTCCCAACTCGGCAACTGATCCTGCGACCACAATCGTGCCGCACCGATCAATGCACAATCACCGGGTTGGTTGAGTAACCCACCTAGACCTTCTTGCTTTCTCGGCGTCGCCACTCGAACAGGCACTGACAACGTCTGTTCGGCAAGCTCACTCAAATGGTTCAAACGAGCACCATTGCCCGCTAAAACCAGCCCCGCACTCAACTGATTTGCCAAACCCGACTGCGCTACTAAAGCAGCAATTCTTTGCAACAAATCGCACAATGCTGGCTCCATTGCCTCGGCGAACAATCGTGGGCAAAGATGGCGTGGCTCGCGCAACCCAATAGTTTCAACGTGTACAAGTTCGCCCTGTGCGACGCGCTCGCGACATGCACTACCGTAACGTTGCTTGACGTCTTCTGAGAAACGCTGAGGAACCAAGAGACCTTGAGACAAGGCCTTGGTCAGCTCACGAGAGCCCCCCCGTTCGGTACGCGCAGTCACCAAAGCTCCCCCGGCAAACACGGCCGAAGTCGTCGTCTCGCCACCGATCTCTAAAAACGCAACACCTGCTGTCTTTTCTTCCATGGTCAATGCGCCATGAGCCGCTGCCAGCACATTGGAGCAGACCGCTTCGACCTGAACCTTGGCGTGGCGAACGGCGCGCACCAAATTATCCAACGTGGCTTCGCACACACTCACATGCTGCACTTCGACTTCCAGTCGCTGTCCCTTGAGCGCGTGCGGGCGCTCGCGATACAATCGTCCGTCCAGGCGATAATTCTTGATCGCTTCGTGAACCAAGCGCTGTCGACGACGATCAAAACGGTCACGGGCGACGTCCTCAGCTCGACGGCAATCACGTGGCTGAACCAAGTGTCCAGATACGCTCGCTACACCCGATGCGGCATCAAGCGCTAATGACGGATGAGTGACCATCAGAACCACTCGATTGACACGAATGTCCGACATCAATTCAAGCTGCTCGAGCAACGCCTGCACCTCGCTAGCAAGCGCATGCAAATCGATCACCGCTCCAGCGCCAATCCCACGAGAGCGACGGCGAACAAGACCACGAACCTCAAGCGACTGACCATCGATTCCACAATCGAAAATTGCGGCGCGTAAATCATGGCTTCCCAGATCCAGCACACAGACCTGGTCTCGGTGTTTGTTGGATTTTCGCGTTGGGGACAGCACGCTCAATTTTCTCCGACTCAAGTGATAGGCTAGGCCTTGCTGGCCGGTTGACAAGCCCCTCCTGCAAAGGAAACGCGCCTAAAGCCAAAGAATGCTCGCTTTTATAATAAGTTAGACCGCACCATATAAACCAAAAAGGGGGGTTCGACCTCTAGCTGAACTTGAGCACATGGACATTTGTACAGTATGGATCAGGAGCGTATTTGACCCTGCCCTAGCACCTGAAATTTGTACGTGCAGAGCTCGGCTAAACCCATCGGCCCACGAGCGTGCAGGCGGTTGGTACTGATCCCAACTTCGGCGCCTAAGCCAAAGCAACCACCATCGGTGAATCGCGTTGATGCGTTATGGTACACCGCAGCGGAGTCAACCTCTCCGAGGTAGCGACGTGCCGCAAAGCTGTCTTCAGCGACGACGGCATCCGAATGGGCTGAGCTGTGCCGCTGAGTGAACTCGATCGCCTCGCTCAGACCATCAACGACGCGAACGGATAAGATCAGGTCCAAGTATTCGGTGTCCCAATCCTCGGCAGTTGCTGGCATACCCGCGGGCAAATGCGGGAGAGCACGCGGACAACCTCGCAGCTGAACTCCGCGCGCTGCGAGGTCAGAAGCTATGGTGGGCAACATGTCTTCGGCAATGCTTTGATCGATCAACAAATTCTCGATAGCGTTGCACACGCCCGGGCGCTGAGTTTTAGCGTTCAGGACGATCGATCGAGCCATCTCCAATTTGGCCGACTCGTGAATATAGACCGAGCATAGTCCCTTATCATGCTTGACAACCGGAATACGGCTTTGAGTGATCACGGCGCGAATCAACCCGGGACCGCCGCGCGGGACCACCAACTGAATACCTTCTTCATGCGTCAAGAGGTGCTTGACAAAGCGCCGGTCTTGAATCGGCACCAACTGCACCAAATTAGGATTAAGACCGCTACGTTCAAGCCCTGTACGCATCGCAGACACCAATGCGCTACTCGTTCGAATAGCTTCTTTGCCACCCCTCAAAATAACCGCATTACCGCTTCGTAAACATAAGCCTGCGGCGTCAACTGTCACATTGGGACGGCTCTCATAAATCACCGCGACAACACCTATGGGTACAGCCACTTTGCGAAGCATCAATCCATCTTCGATTCGACGTTCGTCTAAAACTCGACCTACAGGGTCATCCAAGCCTCCTACTGCGCGCAAATCAGAAATCACAGCGTCGAGACGATCATGATCGAGTAACAAGCGGTCCATCAGGGCAGTCGACAACTCAGCGCGCTCACCATCCAATCGATCTTCTCGATTGGCAGCAACGATCAGTGACCGCGCCTCATCAAGAGCAATGGCCATATGCTCGATAGCATCGCTCTTTTCTTGATCCGATAATCCCGCCGCCTGACGAGCAGCTGGCTGAGCCGAAGCAACCAGTTGCGCCGCCTCTTGCGACAAATCAACAGGATCTTGACCAGCAGCAAGTTCGGCACCACGTGCTGCTGTCGCCATCAGAACTGAGCGCATCAACCCATTTGGATCACTCTGATCCATGACGCGAAGTCCAGCCTCGGTCATCCCCGCTTTGCTCGTCACCGCACGCCGCAGTTGGGCCGCATCGCCGCCTTGGTCTTCTAGCAATTCAAGGGCGCCGACAAAGGTCTGGCGCACCATCAACTCAGCGGCTTGCCTTGAAAAACCTTGCTGCTGAGCGGCTGATTCAAAAGCTTCGATCAAACGGTAGACAAAAGCGGGACCACTGCCGCTCACAGAGGTCAATGCGTCCATCTGATCTTCATCAATCCAAATGACCTCACCTAAGCGTTCAAGTAAATTATTGAGTAACGCCCGCCCCGAAGGCGCTAGTTGATTACCTACAGCCGCGCCGAGCACCCCTTTGCCGAGCGCAACCGGCGTATTTGGCATCACGCGAACCAGCGCAATTCCATCAGGAAAATGAGGCGCCAAATCGCCAATCCTCAGACCGGCAAGTAACGAGACCACAATTTGCCCAGGACGAAAGGCCGACTGAACCGGCAACAAACTCATGGCGGCTTGCTGAGGCTTCATGCCCAAAATAACGATATCGCTCTCGGCAATAAGGTACTCGGCGCTTGGTGTGCGCGGTGGCAAGCCTAAGTCGCGAGCGCGCTCCGCCATACGCTCGGTCGGATTATACCACTGTATTCGAGCCTGTGAATAACCACTGGCGATAAGCCCCCGGGCGATCGACGAACTCATCGTGCCAAAACCTAAAAATCCGATCGTCGCTTCCATCGCCATCTCCTCGCAGCGATTTGCCTATGCCGTCGACCGACGGCGACGTCGAGCCCAAGAAACAAGCGCTGCGGCAATCCATGCTCCAAGCAGATCGGCCAACCAATCGAAGCCGTCAGCTGTTCGCCCACGAACCAACGTCCCTTGCATGACTTCGGTAGCACCACCGTGGAGTCCCGAAACAAAGACCGCCCGAACGTAATGATCAGGCCAAGCGCTCAAGCACAACAGTGCCATCAACCCCCAACACAAGGCGTGCATCAATTTATCAAGGTGCGGAATTTCGGGTCCTGATGGAGCAGGACTTAGCGCCAAATAAAGGAGCACCACCATGTAGGTGATCAGGAGCCCTTTGGCGATGAGCTCACGCCGCATTAATGACGACCTGAGCACCTCTCAGCGTATGATGACCGGCCTCGAGGATATCGACTTGAACCAAGTCCCCAACCTGCGCCTCACCAACAAAGTTAACCATGCGATGCTCTGGCGTGCGACCTCTAAGCATCTGCGGGTCGCGCGCGCTGGGTCCTAAGACCAGCACCTCCTGGGTGAGGCCGACACACTCTCGCAACAAGGCGCGTGTAATTCGATCTTGGACCGCGTTAAGGTGAACAAGTCGCTTTCGCCGTTCAGCCTGCGGGACAGAGTCGGCAAAGCTTTCGGCACGTGTACCCGGGCGCTCTGAATAGGCGAAGCTAAAGACCGAATCGTATCGCACTTCCTCCATCAAGCTGATGGTTTGCAGAAAATCGTCTTCGGTTTCGCCCGGAAAGCCGACGATCAAATCACTCGTCAGTGATAATCCAGGCCGAGCGGCTCGCAGGGCCGCCATCTTTTCTAAGTAGGTAGCGCGGCGATAGCCACGATTCATCATGCGCAAAATTCGATCGGAGCCGCTTTGAACCGGCATATGAATGTAAGGCTGGATCTTGTGTTGAATACGAAAAGCCTCAAGCAAATCATCGTGCACGTCCTTCGGGTATCCCGTCATGAAGCGGACGCGGTGCAAACCCTCAATCTCAGCGACGCGCAACAAGAGCTCAGCAAAGCGTGGTTCGCCCGATTTACCATTCTTCAAATTATAAGAGGTGACCGTCTGACCAAGCAAGGTCACCTCACGAATACCATGTCGCTCCACTAACAACCGGACCTCGTCCACAATTTCCTTCGCCGGGCGATAGAGTTCTCGACCTTTGACGTAGGGCACGATGCAATAGGTGCAGAACTTGTTGCAGCCCTTCATGATCTTTACAAAGGCGTGGGTGCCTTCCATGCGTCGCTGCGGTCGAATCGGAAGAAAATCAAACTCGTCTGCCTTACGCCACTCGGTCGCCGCCACCCGCACGCGATGGGCAGAGATTCGGCTGACCATATCAGGTAACTCAGCCAGCTGATCGGTACCAAAGACCAAATCCAAATGACGACAACGCTGAAGAAGATCATTGCCCATACCCTGAGCAACGCAGCCGCCAACTGCAAGGATACGGCTAGGGTCTTCTTCCCGCCACTCACGCAAGCGCCCGAGCTCGGAGAACAACTTTTGGTCCGCTTTCTCGCGGACGGAACAGGTATTCAAAATCACGAGATCAGCCGACAGCTTATCCGTCGTGCCCTCAAAGCCCAGCGGCTCGAGAAGCTCCAACATCCGATCGGAGTCATGACTGTTCATCTGACAGCCATAGGTCACCACATGTACACGGCGTTTATCCGAATCCATGAACCCTCCAGAATCGCTCGCTCACTGCGGCTGCCTACATCAACCTGGCAGACGATGCAGCAAAAACTCGGATACCAACTCAATTGACTATTCCAGGCGCTTTCTAACGGCGCGTAAAATATCAGGAATCGCCCGCTTGTTCCCGAGATGAGCTAACCACAGAGGCACCGAACCGCCCGGGTTCGTCTTTAATCGATAGGTCGCTTGTGTGGCGCGTCCCCCTTTGATCGACTTCAGCTCCCAAGAACCGGCAACAACGGCTAGCCGCACCACACCAGGTATCGGCGCCGGCCCAGCCGCATTGTCCTGAGTAAAGTGGATGACCCATGGCTTGGAGTGATCACCTTTCTCGAGGGTAAACCGCAACGTGTAGTCACGATCCGAAACGACTGGCGTGTCGGTCCTACAATATTGCCAAATATGTTGAGCGCTTCGTTTCACCACACGACTTTGACGCATATAAGGCATGTAGTCCTGGTACTGATCCAGCGCCACTAAAGCCGACCATACCTTATCGACAGGTGCTTTGATTAAACCGGTCGCAAGAGTCTCCCCCTGCCCAAGTTCTGGGTCGATTCGCGCTCGAACGCGAATTCCGTCTGCGGTGGTGGCCACGTGTTTCAACGGCGGACTATTAAGAACACCAAGAGAAACCATAATTCCAAGCAATATCACCGTCTAAGACCCCATACAACGTAAGAATAAAGCCACCACTATCCTCATACTGACCCCTAGCCTAGACTGAGTATTTGATTCCTACGATAATGAGAATGACTTTCACTATTGACAACTGTCGCCCCTTAGAGAAGAAGGCGAACGCAATGAGAATGATTCTCAATATATATGTCTGCTAATCAACACATCACGGGAGCTATGACATGAACTTTCTTAATCTCAAACACGCTGTGCTCGGTCTTGCTGCGCTCAGCTTGATCGCATGTGGCGATGATCACGACCATGACGAGACGCCGGATGCTGGTGGAACTCCAGTGGCGGACGCTGGTCCTGCGCCAGTCGCCGATGCCGGGCGCACTCAGATCGAGGTCCCCGAAACGTACAACTTCGATAGTCGCTTTGAAGATGGCAAAAGCGCCCTCTCCTACTCAGGTCAAACGGCGCGCCAAGTTTTGTTGTCGGACCTTAAAG
>CACGMS010000005.1 GCA_902574205.1 uncultured Candidatus Hydrogenedens sp.
GCGCCCGATCGCGTCCCTTTAGCGACGATGTTTCGCAGTCTTCGCTGGGTCTTTTCTATGGCTTGGCTCGGCCAAATAATTGTCCAAATCAGCTTTTTACTTATTGGCGCTGCGATGCTCCAAGCTGGCTCTCAAGAATTGGAATTACTCAAAGATATTGCGCTAGCTATTGAGCACAGCGAACAGGGAGGTCCTCAAGCACGACGCCAACGCGTTGCGCAAGAACAGCTCTGTACATTAACCATGATCACCCCCGAACAACGCCTAATGTGCGCCTTGCAACCCGCGCTCGATTCACTCAACGATATCGGCGCGAAAGCCTCCCAACGTATCAAAGCAGTCGAGCAACTGCGCGGACCACAGCATCTTGATGCATGGCTCCGTACCATTGGCGATGGCGTAGTTGGTCTTTTCTTCGCATTGATACCGCTTTGGGGTTTGCTTGGCTTAGCGCGTCACCCACAAGCATGGAGCACAGCCCTCAAAGTGGTCGCTTTTGGGCAGGTTCCTCTCGTCGTCTGTTCGGCGGCTAGCGCGATACTGATTCAGTTCGCCGGATCGATCGGCATGTCAGTAGGTATTATGCTGTTGGTCAGTGGTGTCTTGTGGAGTCTAACCCTCTGGGCTGGGTTTTTGATCCGTATTGGTAATCTTGCGACTCGTCAGGCTGCGGCGCTCGTCTTGATGATTTTATTGTTTAATCTCACCTTGCTCACCACGGTCGCTGGTTTGGCTTAGTCCACGAACGTACTTATCCGACCCTACAAGGAGGCATCAGCATGTATTTATCCACTGAGGCTGCTCAACGTCATCGGGCTCGCTTGGCGAACACGCTGCAAACTGGCGACTTAGTCATTATACCTGCTGCCCGACTCACGACGCGCAACAACGACGTTCACCATCGATTCAGACAAGATAGTGATTTTTATTATCTAACCGCCTTTCCTGAGCCCGATGCAGTAGCGGTGATAAAAAAACAAAAAACGACAACGACCTATATCCTGTTTGTCTTACCCAAAAATCCTGAGCGTGAAGTGTGGGATGGTTACCGCTGTGGAACCGAAGGTGCTGTCACCGAATTTGACGCGGACAAAGCATACAGCGTCGACGAGCTTGATGAGATCATGCCCAACCTGATCGATGGATCAACTCGGGTGATTTACCCGATGAGTGACTCGTCGTTCGATCAACGGTTCAGTAGCTGGAGAAAAGCAGTTCTGGCCAAGGTCAGGCTGGGCGCTCAATGTCCAGCAACCTTTATAAACTTAGGCTCAATCATTCACGAACAGCGCTTAATCAAAGATGATTACGAACTCGATCTTATGGAACGGGCGGGTCAAATTTCGGTTGCCGCCCACCGTGCAGCGATGACCGCCGGAAAACCGGGGTGTTCAGAGCACGAACTCGAAGGATTGATCGAAGGTGAATTTCGCAAGGCTGGCGCACAACGCTTTGCCTATCCAAGTATTGTTGCTGCAGGTTCCAATGGTTGCGTTTTGCATTACCACGACAACGATACCCGTATCGAAAATGGTGATCTGTTGTTAATCGATGCAGGTTGTGAATATGCAGGTTACGCGTCGGATATTACCGTTACCTGGCCGGCATCAGGACGCTTTAGTGATCCTCAACAACGTGTCTATGAAGCAGTTTTAAGGGTGCAACAAGAAGTCGTGGATGCCGTTCGCCCCGGTGCAACCTTCAACCAACTCAATACCATGGCGTGTCGAGGCCTCTTGCGAGAAATGCAAGAGCTCGGACTCGTTGATGCTCACGCAAGTATTGATGAGTTGATGGAGAAACAAGCGTACAAACCTTATTATATGCACTCGATTGGTCACTGGATTGGAATGGATGTCCACGATGTGGGCTCCTACGGCACGGAGCGAAAACGCCCTTTCGAACCCGGAATGGTCGTCACGATTGAACCCGGTTTGTATATCCCGTTAGATGCCGATGATGCACCCGCCGAACTCCGCGGAATCGCCGTACGCATCGAAGATGATATCGCCGTCACCGATCATGCACCCCGCAACCTCACGTATGGCTTACCGCGCAGCGTCGACGAAATTCATCGCTTTATGGACGAGACCAGAGCGTCCTAGGATCCATCAACTCCTGCGCTGAGGAACCACTATGATTTTAAGCAGCATGATGATGATAGCCGCGTCGACCCCGGTAAATATAGATGGTGGCGTTCGCGTGCGATTTCGTGAGGTATTGCACCACGAAGAACTGGTCCACAACCCTCAACTCCAAAGCCGGATTGGCTTGTTATGGGGTAAGGACAAACCTTTTGGTGGTCGCATCGTGATGCAAGATGTTCGCCGACTGTCTGAGATGACTCGCAGTCAAGCAGGAACGCTCATGCTGCACCAAGGTTACGTGCGATCAACTCTACGCAAAAGCGTCACGATCGATGCCGGACGGCGAGAATTAAATCTTGGCTCAGGTCGTTTAGTCAGCTCAGCGCGCTGGAGTGATAACGGGCGAGCGTTTGATGGTCTATTCCTTACCATCAACAATCGTGTTTTCCCCTTTGGTCTGACAGCCTGGGCGACTCAACCAGGCACACCCGGCAGCCAAGGTAAGCGGTTTTCAGGCGCTTACCTTCAAAAGAACCTGAACGCTTTTATTCAGTTAGAGGCTTGGTGGATGCGCACACAAAAACTAAGCAGTCAAATGGATCGACACACTCTGGGTGGCGCGGCAAGAGTGAAGGGGCGAGCTCTGAAGGCTGATCTTGAAGGCAGCTATCAACTCGGAGACAATGCCGAGCATGCAATTGCTGCTTGGGGCGGGTCGCTTCAGACTCAATGGCGGGTGCCACGGAACCGCTTTAAACCCGAACTCGGCGCAGAGCTCAATCTTGCAAGCGGTGACTCAGATAAAGCTGACCAAATCGATCAGACCTTCGATTCACTGTATGCGGCAAGACATCAATACTGGGGTCATCTGGATCTCATGGGCGGCCGAAACGCCATGGATCTTCATTTCTGGGTCGGTACGACGCTCGCTAAAACTGCTTTCTCGGTTCATGGGCACTTGCTTTCGCTGCAGTCTCAAGCCGATGATTTTTACTTGAGCAATGGCTCGGGTCGTGCGCTGGATTTAACTCAAGTCACGGGGTCAGATGTGGGTACTGAGATCGATGTCACCGCAAAGAAAATCTACGGTCAATTCACAATTGAAGCAGGGCTGAGTGTCTTTCTACCTGGCGCAGTCGCTAAGAGCTCCGACTTGGGCGAGAAGCCGATTATCGGTGGCTACATCCAGCTGGAATCACGCTTCAAGTGAACCCATTAAGAGCCGAGCTTGACCGCCGGAAAAGTCGCGGTTTGACCCGCAGCTAAATCCTCACGACCACCGCTTGTTGACTCCACCACCTCACGCAAACGACGAGTCAACACGGTAAAGACACCATTAAGAACCTCAACACGATCGGCAACGAGATCAAGGAAGTCCTGCCGATCAATCACAAGCAGATCAACACCATCACCGCGACGAGCAGCTGTCGATGATGCAGGTCGAGCTTTTCGGTCCAAAAAACCAACCTGACCAAAACTTTCAAACGCGCCCAAACGCAGTAAAAAGTTACCGTCCCGATGAAAACTCACGTCACCTGAAACGATTACAAACAACGCTGTCGATGGATCATGCTCGCGATAAATCGCCTGCCCCGGCTCATAGCGTTCAGTTCGCGCCAGATCGGCAATAGCAGCCAGTTCATCGATGTTGAGTTCGCTAAACAACTCGACACGTTGCAAAAGAAAGATTCGATCAATCAACTCATCGGACATGCGGTCCTCCGGTAGAATGCTGGCGTCAGGTGCTGGGCGAGGCAAGCCAGAACGAGCGAGACAACGCCCGGCAACTGCGGCGAGCGTTCGATCGCCACCTTCGGCGATCTGTCGTGCAACATCATGGGATACGCTCGGTTCAATAGTTGCTTCTGAGCGCTCGAGCTCTTCGAGCAGCATTCTTTTGAGGGGATGATGACCCAAACTCACATCCAACAACTCAAGCGCATCACCTCGTGAGGCTCGATTACCGTGCACCAAAACTCGAGTCACAGCGGCAATTAAACCTCGATCACCATGAAGAGCAAACAACTTAAGGCAAACATCAAGCACTTGAGCATGTCGACTCTGAACCGCTCGGTACAACAAATCAAACCGCTGCGGATCCACAGCAAGAGCAGCCCACTGCTGACGCAACATAAACAAACGCTTAATCTGTCGTTCAATCGCTGCGTGGGTCCAAGCGATATCGAGCTGTGAAGCTAACCACGGCTTGGCGTGCACCAAACGCGACAGTGCACTCGCCACTCGAAATTGTAAAAATGGATCATCGTCGGGATTGGAGCGTAACATTGCATCAGCTGCTCGAGCGGTTCCTACCATGCGCAACAAACGAGGAACCTCTTGGCGGAGTCGCAGACTAATCTGATGATCATTCAGCCAATTCTCTGCCTGCTCAACGACTTCATCGCCATAAGCCGCCAAGGCATCTCGAACGGTTTCTCGAACCGCTGGCTCACGCAGTGCCTGGGCGAGTCTAGGTATGGCCGCCTGCAGCCTAAGTTGACCACAACTCTGCGCAGCTAACCGGATCACACTGGGTTCATCATCATCAAACATCTCCAACAAGAAGTTCGACCATTCTCCTTTGGGAAGATTCCCCAAGAGCCGAGCAAACTCACGACGATAAGCAGGTTTACTCGTACGTATGTAATCAAACGAAGAGCAGACCAAATGAATGCCTCGCTCCCTCCGTTCAGGACAAGCAAACAACGCTTCGATCCCGGCGCTGCGCAAAGCCGGATCGGTCTGCTCATCGATAACCAAAGGCTCAAGTAAGTCCGCGCTTCGTAGCGCATCAATACGTAGCAAACTACGCGCTGCCGCTGCACGTGTCCGCCGGTCTGAATGGTGCAAGACCAACTGCTCCAAAACCGGCCAAAGCTGATGACGTTTGTGATCTGAACACCACTCAATCGCACGTAAGCGCACTCGCTCATCGGAATGCCCAAGCAAAGCTGGTAAATGACTGGTTAATTCATAAGCTGATTCGATAAGAAGCTTTAGCGCACCAAGAACACGATCTGCGTCTTTATGAGACAGCATCTCGACCAAAATAGCCAAGGTCGATGCATCCTCGAAGCCAATGGGTTGCTGCACGCTATCCCGTCGCGCCCGACCGGTAATTTTCCGATTGAGACTTTCGGCATAATCGGTTCGCAAGAGCCGGATAATGACCACCACAAGACCCACGACCGCTAAAACCGTTGCAGGATGAATAGCAGCAGGCGCTAACAGCCCAAGAGCCAGCAACAACAAACCACAAAGCGCGCTACCTATCTTCTTGACGGTTCCATCGAGCAGTGCGCGCAACGACCCGCGTAAGGGTGCAGGAATTGGATTGTACAAAAGCGCCACAGCAGCAGACGTTACCGAAAACGAACCGACCGACTGAACCACTTTGAGGGAATACAATGGCATTAAGGACTCGGAAAACCCAATCGCCGCTGCCGCGCTAATCGCCACCGCGATAGGGATCAGCATCAAAAATGGAAACAGGCCCATTCTTCCGAGCAGATAACGAGATAAAATCAACTGAAAGAAGAGTGCAATCAGGCCAGCGTCAGCGTTGTATGCGCCAAAGATGGCATTCATCTCTTCGGCGTCGCTCACATTGGCTACGGCGGTACGAAAGAGGTAATCAATGAGTGCTGATAACAACGACAAGGACACAACGAGTGCGCCGAGTAATTTGGGGTACCGCTCTGCTCGAGTATACAAAACACCAGCGTTAATTCGTGCTTGGCCGCCAGTGGTTCGCGGGACCATAGTTCCACCCGCTCCTCGACCAATCACGCGAAACAAAGGCTGAGACGCCCACAACAACAAACCCGCTAAAACAACCTGAACCGCAGGGTGCATTCCTCCCGCAAAGAACGAAACTGCCGCGCCACCAAGGACGCTACCCGCCATACCGGAAGCCCCGATAATTCCGAGCATCCGCTTACTGGTTCTGAGGTCAAAGACCTCGGATAAGGTCCCCCAAAATAAAATGGATAGAATCGTCGTATATGTTTCGCCGACGACATAGAGCACAGGTTCAACACCGGGCAGATCAAAATAAGCGACAACGCCCAAAACAATTAGAATGATAGCGCTAAAACGTAAGGCTCGACGCCCCACAGAGTAGGCAGAAAAACGAGCTAATGGCTGCGCTAAAAGATAAGAACCAAAAGCAACCGCTCCAGCGCTCAAGACATACAAAGCAGGGAGAACCCGCGGGTCGTTCTGACTCAAAAATAAAGCATTTGAGGCTGCTTTTGTACCGACAACACCGCCGATAAAAAGCGCAAAGAAGGCCATCGCCGCTAAAGCGGGCCATTCCTGGTTCTTGGGCACGCCCAGTCGACGCATGAGTACGCGAACACCGCGAATCTTTAGACTTCCTCGGCAAGTTTTTAGTCGAACTAACGTTCGGTATTTGGCTGTATGCCTAGCCTTTGGCAAGATATGCTTACCATGAAACGCTACCTGGCCCTATCAATCACAATGTCTTTAGCCTGTCAGGGTGAGGGCGACATCTATCACGACCAAGTTCCCAGCCCTCAAGCTGTAAATGATTTAAGCGTCCGTGAGCACACTGAGCAAGTGATACTTGAGAACGGCAGGGCTCAGTGGGAATTTCAAATTAACTCAAAAACCCAGAGCTTTTCACTGTATGTTGATGGGCTCAACGATGCTGAATACCTGATCACCGAACTTGAAAGCCCTGACGGCGTTTTCGTCCGCTCTGAGGCAACCAGCCAAGAGGCGGCATCCGGCTTAGGGCTTGCCGCTGCTCCATTCTTTTCCGCTAATCGCAGCGTCGGCGATCACGGCGGAACAAGCATACTCGTCCCAAACAACCCTCGCCTTAAAATCACGCAAGGCATGTGGCAAGCGACGCTGCAAAGTACGCAATCAACCGAGCATACGGTGAAGATTACACGACTTGAACAACGGGCGTCTGGACGTCCGGCTTCTATCCGAATTCCGCTTAATATCCACCTCAGCGGTGCCGGCGGAATTCGACACAACAGGGCCGGTAGCCATCCTCGTATGCGTCGCGCTCTAAGCCAGCTAGAAACTATATTTTCGCGGGTAAACATCGACCTCGAACCGATTCGGTTCTTTGAGATTTCTCCAGACTTTCAAATTATTGAAGATGTTACCCTTCAGAATGAGCAAGGACTTAATCTTTTGCGAAGTGCTGAAGATGGACAGGGGATCAACCTCTTTATCATCGAACGCTTTGAAGGCGACGATGTGGTCCTAGGGACCATCGGCGGCGTGAGCGCCGCAATTCCTGGAGACCCGCGCTCAGGAGGACGTTTTTCTGGTGTGGTCGTCGCTACCAGCTTTTCAGAAGACGAACCTGAAACAGACCTTCTCGGGCTCACAATCGCCCATGAAATTGGTCATTTTCTAGGCCTTTTTCACACCGAAGAAGCGACCGGTTTCAAAGACAATATCGAGGATACAAACAGCGATACACCAAGTAATCTTATGCACCATCTTAGTCGGCTTGGATTCGATCAACTCACCGATCAACAAGGGATGGTCCTAAGGAGTCATCCCGCAGGTCAAATGCCATGATCTTGTTTCTTGGTTTAGTCCTACTAATCAACGGTCATCACCCGTTACCTAAGCAGTTTTCGGTGAGCAATTGTGTTCAGGCCGAGTCGTCCTTGAGGTCTTTTCTAAAAACAGGCTCACGACCTCAGCGGCTGCGCGCTTTAGCGATTCTCAATCGCTGTAATTTTCGACTTCCTCTCACCACGCTTCACCACGATGACGATGCGGAGATACGCCTAAACGCATGGCGCATCACCTTATCAAAAACTCCAATCCAAAGCCCTCTTTGGCGACGCGCTTATGAGACCTTGCCCATTAGGCAAGCGCGCAGCATTCTACGTTTGCAAAGACGAACCCAACGTCAGCACGATGCATTGCAGAGGACTCCATGATTCTAGGTTTGCTTCTGGCAAGCACAACTGTTCAACCTGTGACCCTGGTCTATGCCGGGGATCGACTGGGTAAGGTAGAGCCCTGCGGTTGCCCCAAAAATCCGATGGGTCACATCGCCAGACAAGTCGCTTATCTAAATGAAAAACGAGCAAAGAATCCAAACATCATCACCTTCGACCTTGGTAATTATTTCTTCGAGTCTTTAGTCATCGAAAAAGTTCTGCGGGAGCAACATGCGCGTCGAGCGGCTATTCTAAGCCGAAGCCTGCACAAACTTAAGTTTGATTTCATGGTGCCTGGACCGACCGATTTCGCTGCCGGTTTCGCTGGTTACAAACGACTGATCAAGGATACAAAAATTCCGGTTTTAGCTGCTGACCTGAAGACGCCTTCAGGTGAACCAGCCTTTGCATCACACAAAATATTTACGCGAAATGAGAAACGTATTTTGGTTATCGGTATCGCGGGCTTTGTTCCTGCCGATACCCGACTCACACGCGAAGCACCCCTTGATACAATCCGGCGCGTGCGAGCCGAAGTTGGCCCTGTCGATATTACCATCGTTGCGTCACATTTGGACCGCACTGCCGGCTTAGGTATCGGCGAAAACGAACCGAATCTAGCAGCGGTCCTTATCGCCGACAAACACCTCCATCTCATCCCAAAGCAAGCTGGTGGTGCAGTCGTTGTTGGGAGTTCCAAAGAAGGTAAACACGTTGCCGAACTCCAACTCAACCACCGAGGTCCCGGCGCTTATGCTGGGGGTATGACGATGCGACGGCTCGAATTCAAACTACGCAAAGCATCTGGGGTCGAAGCCGAAGCGATTCAAACCGAACTCAATCAACTCAAAGCAGGCAACACTTTTAGCTACCGTATCGACGCCCTTGGTGAAGAGCGCAGCGAAGAGAAAGAAGTTGCCAACTGGGTGAAGGCTTATGTTCATTTTGTGGGTAAACTTGAACTTGAGCGAGGAGAAGCTCCTCCTGGGTACAACGGGGAGGGTGACTTTGCTGGTGTCGACGCATGCGCCACCTGTCACCCCACAATTGTCGATACCTGGCGCGCAACCCGACACGCAATCGCTTATCAAAGCCTCTACGCCCGGGGTCAGCATTTAGACCGTGAGTGCATTGGTTGTCATACTGCAGGGTGGAGACACAGCGGTGGATTTTCCGATCCGCGCGCAGTCGGTATTCTCAAAAATGTTCAATGCGAAAGCTGTCATGGACCCGGCAAGGAACATGCTAAAACCGGTGACAAGCGATTAATCGATCGTGGTCAAGCGAATGCTGAGTTCTGCCAAAGCTGCCATCAAAAGGAGCTCGAAACCGGATTCAAGGAAGAGACGTACATCCCGCTGATTCGACACTGGTGAGTCAGCGAGCGTTGGGCGGGCGATCCAAACCAAAGCGCAACAAGCGCCAGTGATTACCTTGCTGGTCTCGACCGGTCAGCAAGCCATAGATGGGTACGCGCGGGTGATAAATGGCTTCGGCTTCTTGCCAACTACCGACAAACACGCCGGCTGGAACGACGATGTCCTTCGCAACTGAAGACTGAACACCTCGCGATCGCATCCGCATGAAGGGGTCCTTGGTTGAGCTAAAATGAATTAATTGGCGCTGAACACGACCAGCGCTTCGCCGGGTTAACTCAACTCGCCATCCAGAGCCCTTAACTCCAGAACGTAAGACGGCGGTCAATAACACCCGACCGAACGGACCATGCTCTTCATACAAAGCCCACTGCTCGACACTCAGCGTCAAAGGCGATGTAGAACCGAGGGCATCATAACGAGGCAAAGGATTAAGAGGCGCTCCAACCAAACCATTTAGAGCACGATACTGTGGTGTCGAACACGCAGATAGTATAGCGACAAAACACCCAGCAAGAATCGGTGCACGCAACTGGTCTGCCAGCGCTCGAATCACGTCCAAAGACGAAGCAACGCATAACCTACGAACTGACGCACCGATCATCAAATCGGGTCTAATTGATCCTAACCCCCATCGTTTGACGTAACGCCACCCACATCAGCAACACCGCCTGTGTCAACAACGACGCCTGAATCCTGAACCGGTTGCGGCGCTCCACTGTCTTGGGCGGGGTCTTGACCCCCACCAGGCGCCCCCGAAGCATCCAAGTAATCAGCCGACTTGATTTGGCAAACCCCTTCAATACACCGATATCCTGGTAGGCAACTATCACCGATACCTCCATCAACGACAAAACCACATTGCCTCGGAGCGCAGATACGCCCCCGACCACAAACCTGACCCACAGGACAATCTTCTGATACTCGGCACGTTTGGTCGGTGCACGACGACCCAGCGGTCGGCAGCACCAATGCCAGCATCAAAAGAAGTCTCAAGGTAGCTCCAGTCGAATCTCGTAGTTAGTCAACGCCCTTCCATCCGGCATTCTCACTTGATTGCTACTCGAAAGCAGATTCGGATTATCAAACATCATTTTGATCGGCACCGTGAGTCCCGAATTGGGGGGATACGTAACAGCCGCCGGTAAGCGCAGACGTAATCTCGTCGTGTACCCACTATACAGAATACCTAAGCCGGGGTTGAGCTCAACAAAGTATGCCATGGGATAGACAGGTATACCGTTCTCCTCATAGTTCAGTTCTCCAAAAACTATACTGGTCGGATCACTATCGATTTCAGCCATAAAGACGAACTGAGCGAGCGCACCGTTCAGCCCTGACTGACCATTGTCCCTGCGTAATCCAATCGGCAAGTCGGCATGAACAAAGATGTCGTCGCCGCCATTGATCTGACCATCTCGATTGCGGTCTGTTGCTGGATTATTGGCTTCCCACTCAACGACATAATTCCCCTCGCCAAATGGTGCTGCTCGATCGCCAGCGGTGAAGATATTTGCCGTACCACTCCATGCTTGAGAACCGCTCAGCCCCTGACCGGACACATACAAATTGTATTCGGCGTCTGGTGCGAGGCTACCCGAAGCTGGAGCGATGGAAACCAATCGACCGCCAGCGGTAAAGGTCGCCTCCATATCAACTTCTTCCTCGCCGGTTTCGTTGAGCATGTTGACCTGCAGACTACCCGGGTCGACCGCACGATCAAACAGAATCTGAACCGGTGTTGCGACATTGATCGGTACAATCTGCTGACGGCGCTGGACTAAATCAGGAACATTGGAATGCACCATACGCAAACTGTTTCCTGACTCCATGGTGTGCAACAATTCATCAGCATGGCGTACAAACAATGGCAGTCGCCCCTGCGCCGCTATTTCCGTATAACTTCTCTGCAGAGTGACACCAGCGCCCGAATCATCAGCGTGCGCATGGAAACGTGCCGTCCCCCCTCGACTCCAGATCACAGCACCTAGTGCGGACAGGTCCGGCGCGCCCTCAAATCGAAGGGTCCCGTCATCGCCGCTCGTTGCCTGAACGGTCATCTCTCCGCGAAAGCCATCATTCCAAACAAAGCTGTACGGCACCGTCAAACTCATCAACACACCAGACTTCCCTTGAAGATCTGGACCATACACAGTCGTTGTTAGCGCAGACGAACGCATCAAGCCAATCCGCCCGATCGTTGCGTGGTTATTCGCCGATGGGAAATCGCCCGACTGCGACGGAATGCTGACCGTGCCGTTCGCTGCGAGGTAACCTTCGGCAACCACCTCAAAGAGCGCTTGTCCACCCGCTGCAATCCCTTGAAAAGAAACATATCCGTCGCTCGCAGTTGTCGACGAATGCATCTCGGTCGCATGCAGCATCACGGCGGCTGCTTCAATCGCTTGCCCAGTCGCCACATCATAAACATATCCGCTCACCGACGCAGTTGGGTGAACGGGTGCAATCTGAGTCACTGAACCTGGACGATCGCTCTGACCGTCACCATTTAAGTCAATTGGTTCTTCCCCACCACATGCTGATAGCGCGAATGCAGCCCACAAAAATCGTCTCATGATCACTCCTTGGCAGCTTTGCGTAATCGCCCATTGGTCGAGCGTCAACGCCTCGCGTGCGCACTCGATCGCAATGCGCTCGATAGGAGGTTTGACCGATGGCCGTTGCATCCTGCTCAACACAGGAGTAACACTCTGCCGGAAATCACGAAAATTTTAGATGGAGTCGTCATGAATTTGCATCGTTATCTCGCTGCAATTGCACTTTTTGGCCTGACCACGGCCTGTGCCCAAGACATCACTGATATTGACCGCACCTATCCCAACAAAGTCCATAAATCGATGTTCAACGGAACTTGGTATTTTCGCGGAACGGTCACTGAAGTGGCACCTGATATGGCCGGAGTCTTCGAAGGTGTAGCAACCGGGATGTCAAAAATTCGCTGGGAAATCACAGAGAGCGAGTTGCGCGGTTGGTCAACTAACGAAACGGTTATTGGCATGGATCAAGAGATCGATGACTGCCGGCGGATCAACACGGTACAATCGGACGGTCGAATCAACATCGAAGAAACCTTCGATGATGAATGCATGAGGCGCTCGGCGCTCGAAGGTCCACAACTAAACAAAGACGGTTACCGCACACGATGGGGCCGTTTACCCGACGACTACAAAGGCTCGATGATCATCACCTTTCCGATCACCAGTCACTTTGACGTTATCCGAAGCTACAACGCTCAAACCGGAGAGCAGTCCAACGTGCTGGTTGAAAATGCGAGCGACCGACACTGGTGGCAACGCGACTTCATGCGTGTGGCATGGGGCAGCCCATCGGTTCAGTTTATTAATGGCGAGCTCGCCAACACCTATGGAGACGACTCCGAACCAGAAGACTCAGACCACAAAATCCGATTCCTTGATACCGCGGGTCAAAACATCGCAAATGGACACGCCGCCGAAGGTCAAGAGGTCAGCTACTTTGACTTCACCACCCGCCAGGCTGCTACCATGTACGCCACCACCACGAGCGGCGGTCGCTATCCCTACTGCTACTTTAGTAATACCGCCTCCTGCGACGCCGCTAAAGTTGCTATGCGTTACTCATTCCTGAAAACAGAGCCCGTTCGCGACTTTGCGCCCGTTCTTTATGATGACAATAAAATGGGTCGCTTCGGCTACTTCCGAATTGAGCGTTACAGCCACCTTCGCCGGCGCGGAATAACCGAAACAGGACGCGTCCGGATGGCTTCGGTTCATAACTTATGGAAACAAACGTACAAACGCGACGCCAACGGCGCTTATGAACTTGAGCCCGTAACCAACGAATCCGGCGAGACCGTCGCTTATCGTCGCATCGAAATGCCGGTCAATCAACGCGAGCCCAAGCCGCTCGCCTATCACTTATCACCCTTCTTCCCAGAAGCGATCAAGGAATACGCCTATCGAGTCGGTGACTCCTGGAATGACGCTTATCGTCGCACGGTAGCTGCGGCATGGGGATATCAGTCCGCTCGTGAAGCCGACGCTGACAATGCGGGAATTCCAGATATGTTTGTTGTTTGCGATAACCCCGTACCTGAGACGGTTCCGGATCGCTATCAAAGCGCCGATACCAACTACCACGAAATCTGTGGCCCCCCAGGGACACGCGCTATGCCTGGTGATCTTCGCTATCACACCATGTATTGGGTCCATGACCGCAACGATGGCCCCTTGGGCTACGGTCCCTCTTATCAAGATCCCGAAACCGGTGAAACGATCTCAGGAACGGCATGGGTCTATGGTGCAGCGGTTGACAGCTATGCTCAATCGGCACTCGATCTCATCAATGCGATGAATGGTAATTTGACCATCGATGATATCCGCAGCGGTGCCTACGTTCAAAACATGGTTCGCAACGCACGCCATGTGACCGATCCACACCATCGAACACTCGAAGAGTTTGACAACAGCTTAGTCGATCCCGAGGGACCAATTGGACCCAACGGACGAGCCATTATGGATCGTATTGATCGCATCTCTGCTGATCCGCTTGCTGAACTCAACGATGACATCACTCAGCAGCGACACCGACGCTTCAAACGTTTCTTGCGTGAAAATCCAATGGCTGATGGTTTGATCAACGGTGAAGTGCTCGCAGCGGCGTCAGGCAATAACCTTTCACCCGGCGGTCAAATGACTGAGACCATGCGCAACCAAGCCATGGACCTCCTGAGTGGGAATTTAGACGCAGTCAATGAGCGAGCGCACATCAATGACGTCGCTGCCGAGTTGACGATCTGGACGCGCGACAACTTCGAAGATGCTTCGCTAATTGGTTTAGCGAAAGAAATGGCTGCGCGTTACGCTGACCGACCCGACGCTCAGGACGAAATGTATCAAGAACTTCGTGGTCGTATCTTCCAAGGTGTGATGGAGCACGAAGTGGGTCACACCATCGGTCTGCGTCACAACTTCTCAGGTTCTTATGACGCAATGAACTTTCATGATGACTACTGGCGCGTGCGTAAAGAAGGTCTCAAGTCAGCTTGGACGAACATTCACAACTCAAACGACCTCACACTCAACCAACTCCTAGCCGTTCGACAAATCAACCAAAGCGAAGCGGATGGTGTAGGTGCGATTGATGGTCAACGCGGCGGCGTCACCGAGTACCAATACAGCTCGATTATGGATTACGGTGCTGCATTTAACTCGGACGTTCACGGCATCGGTAAATACGACGAAGCAGCGATTCTCTTTGGTTATGCAGGTAAAGTTGAGGTCTTCAAGAACCTGAGCCGAAACAACAAATACTTACTCAAAGGTTCAGCAGAAACGATCCTGAGCTCGCACCCGTGGAAAGTGACCAACACGAACTATTCCTGCTTGCCAAGTTTCGAAGATCGAATCAGCCCTGCTGAAGATGCACTCACTGAAAAAATTCACTACAGTTGGTTGCCCTTGATTTTCTCAGATGCACCCGCTCCAGGCGCAGGCAATGCATCAGCAGCCGTTAGCGCAGCAATTGAAGCAGGTATTGAGAACTTTGGTCCAAACAATCGCGAATTAATCGACTACAGCGACATCGAAGCCGACTTAGCCGAGGAGCGGTTACATCGGTACAACAACCGTCGCGATTGCGGACAAGAAGCAGCTACCCTTAATGAAGACCGACCGGTCATGGTTCCCTATATGTTCTGCTCTGATGAGTGGGTGGGCAGCCTTGCGAACTGTAACCGCTGGGATGAAGGCGCGGATCCCGCCGCCATTCTTGAGCGAACCATGAATCAATGGGAAGACTATTACTGGTTCAACAACTACAAACGTGATCGTGTAAGCTTTGATACGGTGGCTCCTGCTAACCGAGCGCTCTCTCGGACCTATCCAATGATGTTGTTGATGTACCAACAATGGTTATTTAGTCGCTCACAAACCGATCTATTGATCACCTACCCGTGGCAGATCGGTGTGCTCAATTCAGTCAATATGTTTGGCAACATCCTGACCAAACCGCGCTATGGAACTTATTACCTGAGCAACAACGGGGAAGATGCCTACCTCTATGATGTGGATCCACTCGAGCTTGGAAGTACCTTAGGTCAGGTCAACAACCTTCCAGTTACCGCCGATTTCCATATTCCACGCGGCGTCGGACGTCGCGCCTTCTCGAACTACGATTACGATGGTGGTTACTACTACTACGAACGTCCGCTTGAAGCCGGTCATTTCTGGGATTTCTATGCTGCTCTTTTGAGTCAGGGTAACGCAACGGCGGCGCTTCTTGGTACCGAGTCAGCAGCGGATCAACGCCGCTTCTATCTACCCTTCCACCTCGTCTTCCCTGAGCCGCTCGATAATCTCTACAGCGGTATCATCACCAACCGTCAGCAGGATTACGCGCCCAAATTGTTCACCCGAGATCTCGGTGGTGACGCCCAAGCGTGTAACGCCGCTGCGAGCAGAGTTGATGGCTACGGTACGATTGGAAATGATGACTTGTGTTATTTGGTCGTCAGTAAACCTATCTATGATTGGCGCGGTGTGACCATGGGTGCTCAAGTGGACGGTGAGCGAAACTACGCTGCACCCTTCGCTACCGAGAGCGCCGACGGTGAAGACTGGGACAACGGTGTCACCATCCGTATCCACAACAACTACACCAACAAACTCTACACCACGGTCTTTGGTGCGCAGTTCTTCACCTCGACGTGGGAACGTGACTTCATTGAGAGCATGCGCGTCTGGCGTGTGGGTTCATCTGAAAATCACAACATCGCACCTGGACATGCTCAGGTCGAGTTCTCAGACCCACGCAGTGGTTTTGTTTATGCCTCGAGCACAGACAAAGAGCGACCTTGCGCGGTCACCGATGAGGAGCGTGATAACGGTTTAGCGACGCGTACGGTTTGCGATGGTCAGATCGCCTCGTCGGAATGGACACTTGCAAATACAGCCTATCTCGATGCCGAAGCTCAAATCGAAGCGCAAAACTTAGATTGCTTAGCGAATGAAGTTCCCACAGACTGTACAGAGGATCGTGCTATCGACGGGCTCGATCTTGCGAATCAATGCATTCGCCAGCTCTGCGCTGAGGATCTTAGGCGGTCGGCAGATAGCCGCTTAGACGACGCGGTGAGTTGGTCGCTTCGATTCCGCGATATTTATCGAGTCTTAGTCGACTAAGGGGTCCTCATGTTACGCTTATTATCGGCCAGTGTATTACTCGTGGGTGCCGCGGCTTCGGCTTCGGATAACCCCGCCGTAACCACTCAACCCAAAGGCTCCTTTCCCATCTCGGGTTCCGTGACTTGGGGTCACTCGCTCGGTCAAGGCTCGTTTGTTCAAAACTATTATGCACGAGATGCTTCGTATTCTCAAAGCTTGGGCTTGAATGGCTTTTGGAGCCTGCCTTGGAAAGGCTTTAGCTTGAGCGCCAGACAAAGCTGGAGCATGGAACTCACCACCGGTGGTGTCATGCGTAATCATGAACTGAATTATGGGGACATCGGGTTGACGTTGAATATCCCGACAAACCTCAGTCTGTTTGGGTTTAGATCGAGGGCAAGTATTGGTGCCGGAATCCCGGTATCAAAGGTCAGTCGCTTTATGGGTAAGATGACCGGTGTGTCCGGTACATTCGGCGGTAGTCGCAAGTTTGGCGACAAATGGCGGGTGTCGTTGGGTGCAAGTGTTTCTCGAGCGATTTACACGGAACGTGCACGCACAGTGACAATGAATGAAGGGCGTGAGTTTATCGACAGCGCAGGCAACACCTTGACCCCGTATAATCAAATCTGTCGTGCCGAAGAAGTCATTAAAGACCCTTCGGGTGCGGTCACAGGATGCCTTGTAAGTGGCGTGAACGGTAGTTTTGGAGTGACCTCTTTCCTTACGGTGATCTACAACCCTTCCAAAAAATGGTCTTATTCTTTGTCCACTGGTTTAATTCAATCCTTCAAGGACCACAGTCTACCTGACGATCAATTCACCTCATCGTACGCCACTACGGGCATCGGTCGCAGCGAGTTGACGCAAGGAAGTTTAGGGGTTGGTTATAAATACTCCAAGCGCTTGAGCTTTACTTTACGGACCACCAGTCGGCAGTCGGCGTTGTTCTGGAGCAGCAACGACGTGATCGATGAAAACGGTAATGTGACGGAAGCGCGCCCTGGAAGTTGGTATCCCAATTTCCCTTGGTGGGATTTCCGCACACCAGGTAACAACTTCAGTTCGTTTTCCGCTGATGCGAGCTATTCGTTCTAAAAACCGCCAAGGCTTGCGCGAGTCGTCCGACAAAAGACAAGCTAAGGATGTAGGGCGGGGGCACACCCCGCCCTTCTTAATAAATGGAGTGTGAGTCTTGGACGCGCAGATTATTGTTATCGGAGGCGGTCATGCAGGTTGCGAAGCTGCCCTCGCTGCTGCGCGCTCTGGAGCATCGACGCTCCTCATTACCCTCCGCCAATCCGGTATCGGTGAGCTCAGCTGTAACCCTGCCATGGGTGGCTTGGCAAAAGGGCACCTTATTCGCGAGTTGGACGCTTTAGGCGGAGAGATTGGTCGTATGACCGATCGAACGACGCTCTTTCGACACACCCTTAACCGGAGCCGAGGTCCAGCGGTTCGAGGGACCCGTGCTCAAGTAGATCGCCCACTCTATCGCACCCTCATGCAAGGGGTGGTTACCGCTCAAGACAACCTCGAAGTCATTGAGGGTCGGGTCTGCGGTTTTTTAACCGAATCAGGTCGCTGTGTAGGTGTTGAACTCGCCGACGGTCAGCGAGTTCTGAGCGATGCTGTTATTCTGACCACGGGTACATTCCTTGGCGCCATATGCCACCGAGGAGAAGAAGAAACCCCAGGCGGACGTCACGGTGAAACCGAAGTCGATGATGGTTCGATTTCAGCGCAGCTTCGTCGACTTGGCCTAAGGCTGCAGCGACTAAAAACCGGAACATGTCCGCGGCTGCATCGGGACAGCATTGATTACAGTCAGCTTGCTCCTCAATACAGCGAATCGGATACCCCCCCCTTCTCTGACGCGGGCGATCTCGGCCCCGGTCAAGAGATCAACTGCTGGGGTGTGCGAACCAACTCCGACCTTCATGACGTGGTGCGCGATAATCTTCATCGGGCACCGATGTATGCGGGTACCATCGAAGCCGAAGGGCCGCGTTACTGCCCGAGTTTCGAGGATAAAATAGCCCGTTTTGGTCAGCGCGATAGCCACCAACTCTGGCTTGAGCCTGAGGGGCTTGAAAGCCCACAGATGTACCTTGGTGGTTTGAGCACGAGCTTACCCCAAAGTGTTCAAGAGGAAATGCTCAAACGCCTGCCTGGTTTTGAGCAAGCCAAAGTCTTGGTTTGGGGTTATGCCGTGGCTTACGATGCAGTGGACCCGATACAACTCGACCGACACCTGATGGTTCGGGAGCTGCCTGGTCTTTATCTTGCAGGTCAAATCAATGGCACTTCAGGTTACGAAGAGGCTGCGGCGCAAGGCTTTTGGGCTGCACTCAATGCGTGGCGAAGCATTACCGATCAACCCGAATTTATTTTAGCTCGCGATCAAGCCTATATGGGTGTTTTGATTGACGATCTCACTACGCGAGGTTGCCGCGAGCCGTATCGAATGTTGACGAGCCGGGCAGAATATCGGCTCGAGCTTCGTGAAAGCAACGCATGGCTTCGACTCCTCGATCCGGCTAAACAACTTGGGCTAGTTAGCGAGCAAAGACTGCAGGCACGTGCAGAGCGAGCCGAGCGCTTGAACCAAGCAAAAACTCGATTACAAAGCCACCGTGAGAAGGGTGTGTCAGCCTGGGAAAGGCTTTTGCGTCCACAAGATGACGCCGACGCCATCCTCGACGAGCTCGGTATCGGCTTGACGGGAAGCGATCGTGGTGAGCTCATCGCGTCAGGTCGTTATGCGGGCTATATTGCTCGCGAACGAAGACGACTAGCTGCGCAACGCGATCTCGATAAAGTACGCATTCCGAAGCATTTCGATTATGCAGGGCGGCCCAGCTTATCCAACGAAGCCATTGAGCGACTGCAGGCGGTCCGACCAGAAACCCTTGGCCAAGCGGCTCGTATTTCCGGAGTAACTCCAGCAGCAGTCCAGGTAATCGCCTTGGGCCTGAGGAGCTAAAAGCGTGCTCCTGACTATAGCCCTCGTAGTCAACACAAGCTCAGCAATCGTGGACTGGAGACTACTCGCTGCAGCAAAGAACCCGCTCGTTGCTCAGCACTTGGGATTTAACCCTGAACGATTACCGGTTTGGGTAGAGCTTGAGCGTAGCGATCATCAACTGTGGCAAAGCCTGCGAAAGAACGGTCTGCGCGGAGGAATTGAAAGTCAGCCCTTAATCGGTCCATTTAGTAGCGGCTGGGTGACGCCTGAAGACCTCAATCAACTCGCTGCCACGCCGGGTTTAATTCGCCTAGAAACTTACACGCCAGCGCAAATCCATACCCCTCTTTATGTGACCAACGAGCATCTTCGCGCCCGGCGCAGTGCTAACCTCCACGCGCCCAATCATAACTTGTATGGTCAAGGTGTGCGGGTCGCAAATATCGACGTCGGACTCGATTATTTTCATCCTGCATTTTTTGAAATAGGCGAACCAATACCGTTTATTGATGCAGACCAATCCGGTGATCTAAGCGCAGGCGACGGTCTGGATTTAAATTCCAATGGCCAAATCGATGAGGATGAACAGCTCATCGTCTTGCAAAGTAAAATTCACGATTGGCGGGCTGGTCTAATCGAAGGCTCTGAACTGAATCGTTTAGAACCAGACCTTGACTGGTTGTTTATTGATAAAAACGGGAACGGTCGGCGCGAGTATGGCGGCGATAACGAGTCAGAAATTGAGCACACCAATGCCTTTGGTGAGCCCATTTTTGCCATGCTTGATCGCGATGGAGATGGTGTTTTCACGACGAAAGATCGCCTCATTCCGTTGCTTGGCTCACGTGTTGCGGTCTATCGCCATGGTCAACGCAGTTATTATCGTGGACAAGACCTGACTCGAGCCCCACATGGCGATGACTTTCACGGTACTGGCGTTTGGGGTATCTTAGCGGCCGGGCCACCGGGTCACCGATTCGCTGGAATCGCCCCAAAAGCAACGCTCCTTCATTTTCACCGAAACCGGTTCAACCTGGTCGATGCCATTCATTTCGCCATCGCTGAGAAGGCAGATCTCGTTCTGCATGAATATGGTGCTTGGGTTCATCAGTTTGGCGATGGCTCATCGATTGTCGAGCGCCTCGTTGGTCACAGTCAAAAACTCGGAGTCCCTCATATATTACCCGCTGGCAATCTAGCGAGTTCAAAGCGATCTGCTCACTTGAACATCCCCGCAGGCGAGACGCGTTCGCTTACCCTTTTTCTTCCTGAACGACAGATTGAAATCCTCTATGGCTCCATGATCTGGACCGGCCCTGACGAGCTCGAAATTTATATTCAACCCCGGGGAGGCGTCGAAACAAGAGTTCCAACAGACGCGCTCGAAGCTCAAGCTTTTGACCACGAGGACCGACTCATTGTCGCTGAACAACGCACCAACGCCAAGAGGACTCACAAATTGGATTGGGTCTTATGGGCATGGCGAGACCGACTAAGACAGCTTCCTGATCGCGAGTGGGCCATCCGTGTAGTGAACCCATCTGATCAAGCCATCGACGTCCTTTTACGGATCGCCGATAACAAAACGTCCTGGACGGGTGGCGCCCATTTTCGCGGTGAAGAGTTTTCGACAAAATCACGCTCAGCAACCTGGCCTTCGACGGCGACAGGAACCGATCAACATGGTCTGTCCGTCTTTGCTTTTGCAGGTCGAGGTGATCGTGCGGGCGGTCCCGAAAATGAAGCGACAGGCGATCTCCGTAGCTATTCAGGTCATGGTCCTCGAGTTGACGGTGCGCCTCTAGTCGGCATTGCTGCTCCAGATAACCCCTCAACAACCTGGCCTGGGTCGGCGAACGAGGTCGGACCCGCTGGTTACGGTAGCTTCAATGGAACCTCGGGCGCTGGCCCTCATGTTGCCGGAGCGCTCGCCTTGTTGGTTCAAGCGGGCTGGAGCGCAAATGATGGCTTATCTTTACTCTTACGACATACTCAAATCGATGATCAGGTCGATGCAGGCCCCATGCAAGCTTGGGGAGCAGGTAAGCTGCGCTTAGACCGAGCACTCAATCGAAATCTTGATCCCTTAAGCGACAACTTTACACCACCACAACCCGATGATCCCGGACCATTTGCATTGGCTAGCCCTCCCGATAACGGCATTCAACGGTTGCGATTATCTACTCAAAACCCATGGCTTGATTGGCGAGATCAACCGATGTTTTTAGAAGGCGCATCCGAACCCGTTGAGGTCGAGTGGATCAGTCAAGAGGGGCTTAGAGGGCGCTATCTCCTTGAATTAACGACACCAAACCAAAGCAGTGAACCCGAAGATTTACCCGCGCCTTTAGCTCAAGTGTTAACCCCTCAACGCGCCCAATCCAAGGTATCCGAGCTGACGCCATCAAACGATCCGCTCATCGGAAAGACGCCCCCACCTGCCAGTTGTCACAGTTTCCCTCCTTCGTTATGGCTTGGCTTGGTCCTCATCGGCTTGAGAAGACGCCAATGAACACAATCGTCGCCTGTGCAACAGGGCTGGATCCGTCTGCTCTAGCTGTGATTCGCCTCAGCGGGGCAAAAGCGCTGAGTATTGCTCGATCGCTGTGCGGACCTCAAGCACTGACGAAAGATCGGTATTTCGAACTTGTTCGGGTGGGTGATCAGATCGGCACTCTAGATCGCTGTCTTGCAGTCGCCTTTTTCGCTCCACGCAGCTTTACCGGTGAAGATATCGTTGAATTCCATCTTCATGGGGGCCCTGGTTTAGTTCAGGCGGTTATCAATGCCTGTTTAGCGCATGGTGCTCGCGAAGCAGAACCTGGAGAATTCACACGTCGTGCCTACCTTGCCGGCAAACTCGACCTTGTTGAAGCCGAAGCGATTGCTGTGCGAGCAACCGCAGCAACCGAACGCGCGGCACGATTAGCAGAAGCTGGTGTCGCCGGTCGTCTAAGCGCTTTTGCTCGGCGGCTAGAAGTGGAACTGACCGGCTTGAGAGCACAAGTTGAAGGTTGGCTCGACTTTGATCCCGAAGAACTTGACGAAAGCTACCTTAGCCCATTGGTCGGCGCGCTGATCACGGCAGGTGATCGTTTGCACAATGCAGCAGCGATTGGATCACGATCGCTTCCTTTATTTGAAGCACCGATTGTTTTACTTTCCGGGCCTGTCAACGCCGGAAAATCGAGCTTATTCAACATGATAGCTGGTGACGACCGAGCGCTGGTTAGCGATGAAGCGGGCACCACAAGAGACTGGCTTGAAGTCACTATTTCTTTGGCCTCTGGCGTCATTCGCCTGCGCGACTCAGCGGGAATCCGTGAGGCGACAGGCGCAGTGGAAGCGGCAGGAATTCAGCGCGCCCATGCCCTGCGCCAAGAGGCCGATTTAGTACTCTGGTGCTCACCGGCGAACACCCCAACCAAGGCACCCGATCAAGCCCTTCTTTTGTGCACGAAATCCGACCAAGGCCGAGGGCCCGGTTTAGCTGTTTCATCACATACTGGCGAAGGGATAAACGAACTTTTAGAAACGCTAAACGTAACTCTATTTGCTCAATTCGCTGCCGACTCTGAAACGGGCGTTGCGACCTCGAGACGACAGATAAACCGTTTAGAGTTCGCCGCTCAAGCTACCCACTCAGCGGCAACTCAAATGCAGGATCAATGCCCAGAACTCGCTGCTGCTGACCTTCGGGCCGCATGCGATGCCCTGAGCGATTTGACGGGAGCGCAAGAACCTGACGAACTCATGCTCGACGCACTCTTTGGGCAGTTCTGCTTAGGTAAATAAACTCAGCCGCGACCGGTACTTTCAAGCCAGCGTTCAGCATCAATCGCCGCCATACATCCCGTACCCGCTGCAGTAATCGCCTGCCGATACACATGATCCGTGGCGTCGCCGCAAACAAAGACGCCCTCATGAATGGTCTTTGAACTATCGGGCTGATGATCCAGATAACCAGCCTCATCCTTGGGTAATGCATCGCCCGTCCATGCCGTGTTTGGGGTATGACCAATGGCGATGAACAACCCCTCACAAGCAAATTCTTCTCGCTCGCCTGAAAGCGTGTCTTCAATCACGATCGCTTTGAGCCCGCCTTCGGAAACCTCGCCCAAACAATCGACCACCACCTTGTTCCAATGCATCGTAATTTTATCATTGCTCAAGACGCGTTCTTGCATCGGCTTAGAGGCTCGAAGGCTATCACGACGATGCATCACATGAACCTCGCTCGCAAAGCGAGTTAGGAACGATGCCTCTTCCATTGCCGTATCACCTCCACCAACAACCACCACCTTGGCATTACGGAAAAATGCCCCATCGCATGTGGCACAAGCGGACACGCCATAGCCCATCAGCTTGCTTTCATTCTCAAGACCTAAAAGACGCGCCGAGGCGCCCGATGCAATAATCAGCACATCACAAGTAACGAAGGAACCATCTGAGAAATTGAGCTTTTTCGGATGTGCTTCCATTTCACATGACTCGACCTCTGCAAACTCAAAGGTCGTTCCAAAGCGTTCCGCTTGTTTGCGAAATCGATCCATCAACTCAGGACCCATCACCCCTTCAGGAAAGCCAGGGTAATTTTCCACATCGGTCGTGATCGTTAGCTGCCCACCGGGTTGCATACCGTCCAACACATGAGGCGCCAGATTCGCGCGCGATGCATACAAAGCCGCGGTTAAACCGGCAGGACCAGAACCAACAATAACTACTTTATGATGAGTCACATCAAATTCCTCGGATGAATTAGGATAAAGATAAGGATTTAATTTCAGAACGGAAGTGGTCCACCGCACCAGCAACCATCGTCATACCAAAAGCTGCAGTCACAAAACCTACCGAACCTAAAACCACATTGCGATGATCACAGGTATGCAAATCGCGAAATTCACCATCAGGCGCAGGGCATACACAGACATCGTCAAATGGCGTTTGCGTACTTTGAGGGTCATTCGGCGGCTCGGTCGAATAGACACAAGATATGCCCGATTCAATTCCGTAGAGTTTACGTAAAATTTTACGAATCGAACGTGCCATCGGGTCGGTATGTGTCTGTGCCAAATCAGCCTGTCGTACCTGTGTAGGATCAAGACGGGCAGCTGCTCCCATACTTGAAATAACCGGTATTTCTCGATTCTTGCACTGAGCTAGCAAATGGCATTTAGCCGTAAGGTTATCGATAGCATCGAGGACTAGATCGGGTTTCAAAGCCAACAACTCATCGCTCGACTCTTGGTTGTAAAAGGCGATTCGAGGGTCAACATCAGCCACGGGATTTATCGCTAACAAGCGATCAGCCATCACGGCTGCTTTGTGTTTTCCGATCGTCCCTTTTCGCGCATGGAGTTGACGGTTGGTATTCGTCACGCAGACCTTATCAAAATCAACCAAACTGACGCGACCAACGCCCGTTCGAACCAGCATTTCAGCAGCCCAAGAACCCACACCACCAAGACCGATAACCATGACATGCCGAGTCTTTAGGCGCTCAACCAAAGACGAGCCCAAAAGACGCTCGCCGCGATGAAAGCGCAGCTGCTCAGTCGCTTTTCGTTTAACAACACTGGTTTCGACCTGAATCATCATTCACCCTTTAGAAACCGTTGGTAGTTGGCAAAAACTAGCGCCTTGAGCGAGTCCGAAGAGCAATTCTTTGCTTTTGCCGCCGCGTCGTAAAGCACTGGTAATGTCTCCCATGGCGCTTGGTCTTCATCCTCGGCATCCGACTCGAGCAACAAAAGGTGGTCAGGAACAGCCCGTAACAACCTCAAATCACGACCAACTTTCGGTCCTACCGATATATACACACCCGCACGCCACCAAGGCTCAAAGCGAGAAGGTCGACCACTGCAGCGATGCAACATGACTGCACTACGATGGCCACGGATCGCGGCCAAAATCGAACTCCCGTCGCCGACAATATGTAAAATTAAAGGGAGTTCGTGCTCTCGACCCAAGCGCAATTGCTGCGCCAAAACCTCAGTTTGCTCGATTCCAGCATGACGATCTAAGCCGAGTTCACCCAATGCATGTGGTCGCTGCTGATTCAAGGCTTGCGACAAACGCTCCAACCAATTTTCTCGCGGCTTAAACAACGGATGCTGGCCATAGGCATAATCAACACCATCAAGGCCGACAGGTGCCCGATAAGGCTCACAGACACCCGGAACAAGCACCGATCTAACGCCAGCAAGTCGCAATCGCTCAAGTGCTGAGCTTGGATTTTTGAATCGATCAAGGTGTATATGGGCGTCGATCAATTTGCACTTCGCTCTCGCCTGTTCAATTCTGCCCATGCCCGCTTAGCCGTGGTGATTCAAGGAGGTCACATGAGCAAAGAGTCTTTGATCGCTGCTTTTTCGGCTCTCCTTAACGAATTGCCGGGTCAGCCACCCAAAGAAGAGGACCTCTTACCTTGGGCGAAACGTCTGACGGAAGCTTGGAGTGACGAACTCCTTGGCGGCGAGAACATCGACCCCGCGCAAGCCCTCGGTTCACCGATGGAGCTTACCACTAGACGCCAGGCGATCTCCATGTCGGGCATTCGCTTCTCACTTGTTTGCCCTCACCACCTCACCTTAGCCATTGGTGAAGCGAGCGTTTCCTATCAACCACGCCATCACGTCGCCGGACCGTCGGGGCTAGTTCGCCTAATTGATGCGATCACGCGCCGGCGCATCCTGCAAGAAGAAGCAGCCGAACTCATTGCCGATACGCTCGAGCAAGTCCTGCAACCTCAACACCTCGAAATCACCCTCAGCACCGAGCAAACCTGCGTCAGCTGTCGCGGCGTTCGACGACAAGGCACCGAGTTTGTAACGACCGTCCGACGAGGGCTTTCAGACGCCACCTAATAGCTGCGTTTATAACTCAAGACCACTCGATCATTGTGATTAAAGCGACCGAACATCGACTGGGAAGAGCCGGCGAAAATTTCGGCGCTCAGTTGGATTTTTTCTCCCTCTGAACCCAACAACCAAGCGACCGAAGGCATGAACAGCCCGTCTTGACCGAACGGATGAATAACCCCCGCCAAAACCCATTCAAACCGCTCTTTGATCTCGCCTTTTAGTGCACAATTCACCGTCACGAGATGTGACGAATCCGGGTCAAAAGGCCGATCAAGGGTGCCGCTTGCGCTCATCGAGCTTTCATCCAAAACCATCAAGGGTGTGTTCGGGACATCAAAGACGATAAAATCGCTCACTCCGAGAACAGCGATTAAGCCCGGTGGGCTTTGGTATTCAATCTGCAAGGCTGTGTGCAAGGTAGCAAGCCCTGAAATAGGCTGCATTGCTGGTGAGAACAGCGTTCTCCCGCCCAGAAACCGAGGCGTCCAAGCCGTCTCTAGGGCAAAGACATAAGGACCGAAACTGCGGCGAGCTTGAGCACCAATCTGAGCCAAGCGATGAAAGGTGCTCGTCAGCAAGGACGACCCATCATTTTGTGCGCGCGCTTGAACCATCTTGGCCTGAAAGCGCTCCAAGGCGGCGAGTCGGTCCGGTGTCAACTGTTCGAGTAAGGGTGTATCACCCATCATCGTGATCAAACTCAACACCGCTGCTAAATCTGGATCCATTTTGAGTTCAGGAAAACGATCAAAACCGTAAAACCCCCAGAGTCCTAACTCGGCACCGTAAAGTCGTCCTCTTAGACGTAAAGCGCCGCTAAAATCCTCCGGCTTAAGCTCAGGCTTGGCAAAGTAAAACAGGTTGCTTTGCCATTGATCTTCCACGCTTGGATCGAACAGCCATGACACATCACCAATCGGCAAACTCGCCCCTTGATCAGGGCTTGCCGTGCCCCAATCATTACCCCACAGACGCATCTCCAAGGGTCGATGGCGCGGAACAAAAGCGAACTCAAAATGAACGTCATGAGTGTAATTCATCGTATATCGAGCAACGATCGACTCGACAGGTAGCGTCATGTCTTCGGGATCGCCGACCAAACCAAACCGTAAGTCCTGAGGGGCAAACATCACCGATGGACCCATACCATCAGTCACACTCCAATCGACCTTTTGTAAGCCAAACTGGACCACTGTGTTTGCACCAAAACGGCGATCGTAGCGAAGCTCTGTAAGCTCAGTAAGTAAAACAGATTTACCCTCACCGCCCTCATCCGGATGATCCCAGCCGCCCCACAAACGAAGCCGAGCACCCATCCTCCAGCTTCGACCCGGGGCTGAGCGATGAATCAATTGCAAACGCATCAAACTCCAGAGTTCAAACACATCCTCCGGCGTTCCCAGGGTCGCGGGGTTGTGTTCAGCATCTAGACCAAGCGAAGTCAGCGTGCTTGAGCGCAATACAGTCGATGGCTTAAAGCTTGGCTTAAGCGAGATGCTACCGGCGGGTTTAGGCTCGTCATCCAAGACGATATCGTCATCACTCGCCTCTTCAGGCGCCGCAGCTGGTTCGTCCTCAAGAACGATCTCGTCATCTTCTGATTGAACCTGGTTAGCGCTCTGCTCAATCCCAGCTTCAGCCGAGGGCACCGCAGCGACCATCCACAAAGCACACCAGACAATCGTCATGAACGACTCACGATTTGCGAGGGAGACGATTCAACCTCTGAGCTCCAGCCCTGATGCAAAGCTCTTCGAGTCGTCTCGAGCAACTCTCGACTGCGCGGCTTGGCAAAGAAGCGCATCATCGCCCACGTCTGCCAAGGCCAAGGTAGGGGTAGCTTTCTGGCTTGCACCTTCGGTTTTTGCGGATAGAAAACCTGGAGCTTGACGGAACCAAAATCATCGACTTTCTGCTGGTGGGTCTCAAACTCAAGAGTTGGCGGCAAAAGGCGATACAAAGACGGCGTCAGCGCCAAATACTCACTCGATGGTATTGTGTTTTTCAATAACCGATGGGCAAAGATAACCGCTTCTCCAGCAAGCTCTTCAAAACGTGAGACCGGCTTGATCATAAACTCGCCGGCGTGGGCGATGATTTTTATGCGCAAATCACCGCGTTCACAACACGCTTGGCACAAACAACCATCGCACGCCTTTAAGTGCTCTAATTCTTGATTAAAAGCAGCAAACGCTTGCTGCAGACGACCCACTAATTGGGGCGCTAGTCGAGCGGGGTCATCGCAAACCGCATAAAATAGAGCGGCGTCACCTTCGAGTTTATTGACCACCAATAGATCGTCGAGGTGATCGATAACCGCTTCGAGTAAAATCGAAATAATGGCTTCGGCATGCTCTTGAGTGACGCGCTGGTTTCGTTGTTCAAGAGCTTTTATTCCAAATCGCTTATGATCCATAATAAAGCGAGTATAACCAGAGATATCTGCCAATACGATAAACCCTAAATGCGATTCAATCGTACTTGGTGACATAACCCCGCTCCCGATCATTTCCTTAGGTCAAAAGCCTTGTGATCGGCAATGCAGATACTTCGTGTCAGACCCCGCAGGTAGAATCAGCACGAGGAGGTCTGATATGACATTATTTCTCGATCCAGTCGCAAGTCTCAAGCAAGATACCTTGGTATTTCGAGCCCAGGCTCGGCACGAAAATGAAATCGCTCCTCACTTAGGTCGCCTCCTTCCGACTGGTGGCTATTTATTTACCGAACAGGTTCAAGAGCGCCTGGCGCAAATTACCAGCTTAACCTTCGCTAAGATCCTGCCCACCGGCAGTGCTCCACCTCGCATTGATGTCACGACAGACCGACAAATTACGCTGCGCACGCAACATGCCAACCCAGAGGACGCCGCGCGTCGATTTGCCGCAGAGTTATGGCGCTGTGGTCACGCAAGCCAAATTGAAACGAAATCACTCGGACAGCTTGAGGTCCTGATAAACAGGCTTCCTGTTCGTGTTCGTTTCACTCCAGATCGACGCGCTTTACTGCGCTATTTGCACCAGCGGCTTGAAGGCAGAAAAACACAATTGGCAACGTTGGCAGATCGTTGTGGTTGACGCCCTGCTGCGCATCGTCAACAAAGTCCGACATGAGCGCACAAGAAGACCGACTCAAACAGGTTGTTTCGGGATGGCAATCCCGGGGTCAATGGCCTCATGCTCTATTGTTGAGCGGCGCCTCTGCGCCCTTCCTACTCAAACTCGCTACCCATCTCGCTAAAACAAGGCTTTGCCTTACGGGTACAGGCTGCGGGCATTGTGACTCTTGTCGAGTTTTTGAAGCGGGAAATCATCTTGATTTCCACCTTCTTGCCTCACGAGTCACCGCCGAGGAACTCAATCTTAATATCGACATCGAAGGCCCAACAACGACCAGGCGGCTGATTCGAAAAGAACAGGTTTCAGCAACGCTCAGACAGCTTTCCCTGCGTGCTCAGCGAGAGCAAGGCTGGCGTGTCCTGCTTTTAGTGAACCCAGAGGAACTTCATGGTGCCTCAGCAAACGCCCTGCTCAAATCCCTTGAAGAACCGGGGGAGCGAGTTTTCTTTATTTTGATTTCAAACCAACCACGAGCAGTGCTTGAAACCATTATTAGTCGCTGTCAGCAGCTGACGTTACCGCCCCCGACGCGCGACGAGCTCACTCAAACACTCATCGAAGAAGGCTGTGACCCAACACTGGCTCAAACCCTCGCTGAGCTTCAGCGGCGCGGTCTTCATTTTGCTGAATCTGACTTTGCTGGGCGTCGACAGCTCGTGGTCAGCTGGCTAGCCGCCATGGCGAACAACCAAGACCATCAAAGACTGCTCAATCTCGATCAAATCAGCAAAGACCAAGCACCGGATCAAATCCTAGAACTCGCGTTGTCCTTGACCTTAGACCTCATGCGCTTGCAGAGCGGCATGCCAACCACCGAACTCACTCATCGAGATTTAACGCATCAGTTACGCGAGCTTGCTCAAGCTGGACCTTGGATCAACCTATCACAAACTCTTGCCGCCGCTCGGCCGGCACTCAAACGCAACTTACGCCTATCGAGCCTGCTCATGGGAGCGACCATATGAGATACACATTAGGAATAATGGTTCTTGCGCTGGCCTGTCAGCCGCGCCCTCTCGATGTGATTGAAGAGCGCGCCGAATTTCCGCGCGACTCACTACGCAATGATCGGTTATTGATCGACGAACTTCCGAAAGATGCAGAGCGTTTCTCAGTCACTTTCGAAGATCAAATCGAACTCATCGGCGGAAAAATAAGTCCAAAAGACCCAAAACCCGGCCAAGAAATTGCAGTGACCGCTTATTACAAAGTCCTCAAACCACTACCTGAAAGCTGGAAACTGTTCGTCCATCTCGACGGTGTCGGTATTGCTAATCGGATGCACGGAGATCACTGTCCCTGTAACGGTCGATACCCCACGAGCTATTGGCAGCCGAAAGAAATCGTAGCTGATACGACCTATATTGCCACTCATGGGCACCCGCGCGCCGATTACATCGTCTGGACCGGGTTTTATATCGACAAGAGACGCATGCGAGTTAGTCAGGCGGATCCAGGTCGTAAAGACAAAGACAACCGCGGCAGGATTGCGCGGTTAACCCTCGGTCAATAAATGCTTTCAGGGTGGATACTTGGGTTGCTCTACGCTGCCCTGAGCTCCGCTCAGATGCAGGAAATTACAACGCTGTTGCAGCGCGGTCAGATGGCCGAGGCGCTGACTATGCTCGAGCCGCTAGCCAAACGCCACAAAGAGGATCCAATCATTGCGGGTCTGCTCGGGCGGGCGCGATTGCACGCCGGTGATGCAAAGGGAGCCATCGAACCGCTAAAAAAATCGCTCACTCAACTCAAATCGGATGGCGAAGGCTTTAGCAATCTTGGCGTTGCATTCATGCAAACGAAACAAACGAAAGAAGCGGCTCAAGCCTTTGCTCAAGCGGTTGTTTTAATGCCGAGACAACCACAAGCATGGCGTAATCTTGCTGGCGCTTATACGCACTTGAGTCGGCACATCGATGCGCGCAAAGCCTGGAAACGCTACATCGGCTTTAAACCTCAAGACGGCGAGGCTCGCTGTGTTTACGGTGGACTGCTCCTCGCCTCCGACCAAATTCGAGATGCGGCTATTCATCTGCGGTTTGGCTCGAAAACTACACAAGACATCGTCTGCCTTCATGATTATGCGGACGCCCTTGGGCGATTAAAGCAACCCAAGAAGGCGCTCGAGATTCTCGACCGGCTGATCCGTTTAGATCAACGCAACGCCCACGCATTTTATCTGCGCGCCTACATTTTGATCGATGAAGGACCCCAAAAGGCAAACCAGGCGCTACAGGCCTTAGAGACAAGCATTAAGATCGCGCCCAAACGCGCCGCAAGTCACCACCTCAAGGGTTATATTCTTGAGCGCATGGAGCGACGCGAAGAGGCTCTTTTAGCCTATGCGCGCGCCGTCGATCTGGAACCCAAAAATATGACTTACCAGCAAGCGAAAGCGGTCGCTCGAGTCCGTATTGGCGAGGGCGAAAAAGCACAAAAATCACTCCATCAAATTCTGCGTAAACAACCGAAAAATGAAGAGGTTCGACGCGCATTGGCTCATGTTTATATGAACGCAAAAAACTGGAAAAAAGCAGATCAATTATTGCGTCAAGCGCCTGAGCAGACGCTTGAAATAAAAACCGATATCGCCGTGATTCAATTATCTTCCGGTCAGATAAAAAAGTCGCTCAAACACTTGCGCAAACTCGCCAGTGAAAATCCGAGAAACCGTGTCGTCATTTATAATCTAGCGCTCGCCCTGCGCCGCTCTGGCACCATGAAAGAAGCGTATCAATACGCAAGCTTGGCTCGTCAATTAACAGGATCTGGCGACGATGAATTAATTCTTGAAACGCGACTATTACTCGAGCTGGGTCGAACGCAAGACGCGCTAACCTTACTCAACAGCCAAAACAAACCGCAGAGTTATGAATTCATGTTCCTGCGCACGCGCTGTTATCGACTGCTGGCGCGACTTCCCGAGGCCCTAAAGTCGAGTCGAAACGCAGAAAAACTTGGTAAGAATGACGACCAACGTCGAGCTGTTCGTCGCCTGCGTGGAAAAATCCTTACTGATCTCGGTCGAAGCGCCGAAGCGATAGGCCTCTTTAGAGAACAAGGCGCAAGCCCTGCCGAGCTTGGAATAGCACTGAGCCGAGCCGGCCGAGCGAAAGAAGCACTCAAAGTGCTCAAAACCGCAAAGCGCCAAGGACAACCAGACGTTGAAGTTGAGCTCGCCTATGCTGCGGCTTTAGGCGCCGTTGGTCGACACCAGCGCGCGCTGTCGGTCTTAACTCAAGCACGCAAAAAATGGCCGCTCCATGGGGGGCTGATCAACGACACGGCGATGGCTTGGTTAGGAGCTGGAGATAAGAATCGTGCTGTTCGGTTGCTCAAACAAGGCCTCAAAGACAACCCAAATCACTCTGCTTTGGCTCGAAATTACGCGCAGCATTTAGTCGATACGAAAAGATATCATCAAGCAACTCAGTTGCTACGAAAAACGATCGCATTAAGACCTCATGAAGGCCAACTCCATACGCACCTCGGCGAAATTTTGATGACCCTAAAAAGGAACGAAGAGGCACGAGCAGCGTTCACTCAAGCGCTTGACGCAGGAACACCCGATTTACTCGCTAAAGCGCGCTTAGGCGATCTCTTACGTCGCTCCGGCAAACTCGATGCAGCCATTCAAAAGTATAAAGAGGCGCTCAACCAACAATCAAATATGATTGAGGCGCACAATGGTCTCGGGATGGCACTGCATGGACTTGAGCGCTTTGATCAAGCCATCGCCCAATACAGAAAAGGGTTAGCCCACCGTCCAAATGATCCTGATTTGCATAATAATTTAGGTTCAAGTTTTTATCTCAAAGGTGAGTTTAACTCGGCGTTAACCGCTTTTGAACGAGCCACGAAGGCGAACCCGAAAGAGCCTCGATTTTGGCGGAATCAAATTATGATTCTCAAAGAACAAGGACGACTTGAAGAAGCCGGTAAACGCCTAAATACGGCTCAGTCTGAGCTTCCCAACAATGCATCGTTGAACAATGAAGCACTCAGTCTAGAACGAGCTAAAACTGCTCGCGACCGACTGCGCGTCACCCCTTAGCGCGACGAACCGCATCCAAGCACAGCGCCGTGCTAACGCTGACATTTAAACTCTCAAAAGAGCGCAACATAGGCAGGCGGAAAATTCCATCGCAACGCTTGAGGACGCCTGGTCTGATTCCTTTCGCTTCGCTTCCCAAAACGAGCACTAAAGGCTCCGTGAGATCAAAATCATCAAGTACTGACTTTCCTTCGATATCGGCAGCAAAAATCCAACGCCCCGCTTTTTTATACTCGTCGAGGGTACGCGCTAAGTTGGTCACCTGAACAACGGGCAACAAAGATGCTGCGCCTGCCGATGCCCGCTCGGCGCCCGGTGTGACTGAAGCTGCGCCGTGTTTTGGAATCACAACCCCAGCCCCACCTAAAGCATACGTCGATCGAATAATTGCACCGAGATTACCGGCGTCTTCTACCCCATCTAAAGCAACAATCGGCCCAGCATCCTGCAACAAACGTTCAGACGTCGCATAGTCATACCGACGCACCTCAAGAGCGACACCTTGGTGTCGGACTCCAGCAGAACGCTGATCCAATTCCTGGCGTGCTGCGGAACGTACTTTAATACCTAATTGCTTGGCCTGAGCTTGAAGCGAATCAAGTCGAGGATTGCTGGCTTGTACAATTAAAAGTTGACCTCGACCGCTACCCAACGCTTCACGAACCGCGTGAATTCCGAAAACAATATCACTCATTGCATCGCCTTAAGTATCATTTGAGCTGCTGCTCTCGGGTCAGTTGCCGACCGAATTGGGCGCCCGACCACTAAGAGATTAGCACCATCTTGCAAGGCCTGACCGGGGGTCGCTATACGCTTTTGATCGCCAACATCACTACCTGTGGGCCGGATACCCGGGCAAACCAGAAACACCTGCTCACCTAATTCCGCGCGCAGCGCCTGAGCTTCAAGAGCAGAACACACTAAACCTGAAATTCCTGCTTGAGTTGCAGTTTGCGCTAAACGATGAACCTGCTCAGCAGGAGGATGACTCACGCCAACCGCTGCAAGCTCGTGTTCGTCCATGCTAGTCAATACAGTCACCGCAAGCAGTTGAATGGATCCGGCAGCTTGTTGTGCAGCGCAAAGCATGGCTGGACCTCCACCGGCATGGACCGTCAAATAATCGATTTCAAGCACGGCGAGACGATCGATTGCAGAGGCTACGGTATTGGGAATATCATGAAGTTTGAGATCTAAAAATACCTGTCGTCCCTGCGCTTTGATGCGGCGGACCAAATCAGGACCTTCGGCATAAAACAACTGCATACCAATTTTGAATACGCCGACAAAATCGATGGTTGCAGCAACCAACTCAAGCGCTTCCTTCGAATTCGATACATCAAGTGCTAAGGCTAACTGATCTCGTTTGTTCATCGATAATTATCCCCCACTCCGGCGCAATCGGCATAACCGAGCAAAAAACCCAACCTTAATCCGACAAGCGGCAGCGGAACCTCACCAAAAACCGATTGCAACAAGGTGGGCAAATCCGGCGGGTCATCAAATTGGGACCAGGCTTTGGTCACCCGATGTGTGGTGCGCTCATAGGCTGCTTTAGCTCGCCGCGCGACGCTACTCACCTCAGGTAACTCCTCACCGTGCGACGGAAGCGCTCTACCGCCTATTTGCGCCAGTCGCTCGAGAGATTCGAGCAATTGGGGTAACGCAGGAATTCGGCGCCCATTAGCATCAAAATACACCTGAGGTGGTGCCAAATTTGTCTGGAACACGTTGTCACCACTGATCACTTGGTTGAGTTGCGGCAACTCAAAGACTAAATGGTGATGATGGTGCCCAGGGTGATGATGAACACGGACTTCAATGCCACCAAGCTCAAACTCATCTGCATCATGCAACAAGCGGTCTAAGGACGCTGTGCAGCCACTTTGAGCGATGCGATCAAAACCCCTCAAAATTTGATCATACATCTCACCGTGAACACCGACTCGAACTGCGAATTGTTCAAGATGTTGGTGATGTGTGACGACCGTGCGGTACTGGTCTTCATAATACGCTTGAGCGTGCACCGATGCATAAATCAAAAGATCCGGATACGCTGTGCGTAAGACAGGAAGTCCGCCATAATGATCCTGATGGGCGTGTGTAAGCAACAACAGATCCGGCGCTCGATCACTCAACGCCTCCATCAATGCCGTTCGACTCGATTCTGATGTATGACCGCTATCGACGAGAATACGGGCATTCGGCGTATCGATAATCGTCGCGTACACGCCGCCGCCCCAAGGGAGCGGAAGCTCGACTCTACGCGTCTTAATCTTCACGCGCTATACGCATCAATACAGCGCGCAATGGCAACTTCGGTATCAAAATCCAAACCTTCAAAGATTGCCGCCGCATGAACCGCATGCTCGGCAATGAAGTAACGCTTAATGACCGCCTGAACTCGTCGCGGCTGAAGTTCATCGGGTAGCTGGAGTGAGACTATCGTCAACGGCATAAACCGAAAAGGCGAGAGATCCTGAAGTCGAAGTCCATTAATCGACAGGTCTCCAGCGCAAGCCACCCATTGACCGTCGGTAGTTGCCACCTGAAAAGTCATCGGCACTCGAACACTTTCGCGCCGCTCACTATGTTCAACCATCGGGTTGCTCCGTTTGACCGTAGGCTTCTTCGGTTGGATCATGGACCAATTTACGAATCCGAAGTTGCCATCGTCCATCCTCAACACAGGTTAATGCCATTAATTCTTGACCCAAAATAGTCAAACTGCGCGGGATGCTTTGAGTAGCAGGGTAGTAATCGACATCCACTGTTAATTCTGCCCCAATCGATGCCTTCTCCAGCCAGAGACGTACCCGCACAAAGGTCAGGGGACAAACCTCACCTCTCAAGTCTAAGTAATCTGCAATCAACCTTTATCCCCTCAAAGTACCTGTCATCACGACCAGCGATCCGGTGATCACAACCCAAATAAGCGAGCGAGTATCGGATTTAATACGGAGAGGCCGCAACCCATACTGGACTTTTCCGATACACGATTCGCAACCAGAAACTTGACTCTTACCTTCTGCTCTACGCAGCATACCCACTTGGAAAGGTACCTATCATGCCCAACAAGATTTCAAACCTTGCAAACACCATGGCGACAGCGGGCGCATTTAATCGTGCGGACGTCGCCAAATTAATCGATGCTGCCAAAGATGGACCAGGCGTAACTGCCAATGAAAAAGCAGAGCTTAAACAAGTTCTTAATAAGCATTCAGATCTGTTCGAGGCTGGCGCTAAGTTGGATCTGCAACGTTTCTTAAACCCTGATTTCGATGCGGCGATCAAAGCCAATCCGGGTGGTGACTTTGACAAAGATGGTTTGACCAATGCTCGAGAACTCAAGCTCGGTACCGACCCTCGACTGGTCGATACAGACGCAGATGGCCTCCATGATGGTGTTGAAGTTAAGAAATACAATCTTGATCCGGCCGATGCACAAAACAGCGTCAAATCAAAAAGCGAACCTTGGACGACGACCTACTGGCCAATGGCAGGCTACGGCAATGAAGATGGAAATCCACGTACGCACCTTTGGGCAAAAGACGGCGCGCTGGATAAACTCGACAAACTCAAAACGGAACGAGGCAATGAAGACGGAGCTAAGGCTCTTGAGTTCGAGCGAAAACCCGCATTGAACTGGTTGGTTGGCGACGCCAACAAAGGTCATTATATCCCCCACTCATCGCTCAAAGAAAATAACGCTGAAGTCACCACGGGTGTTGACTTTGATGGTGATGGCAAATTGACCGAAGGGGTTAAAGCCGACTTTATCAACGCTCGCGGTGACTTTCAAACTGTCGTCAATCGTGGTGCTTTTGTCCCCAAACTTGGTGATGAAACGCTCACCCGAAAAGTCGTTGACGGCGAAGATGGCGAGAAGAACGTTCAGTATTTTAAAGCCGATGGAAGCCAGTTGAGTGCTGAAGAAGCTAAGAACGTTGTCCTGACCAATCCCAACTCTGATGGCAAAGCCGAAGGTGATATGAGCGTCAGCTGGTGGGGCAGTTGCGATAAAGTGGCGCTTGCCGGGATTTTGTTCGAAGACCCGAAACGCGATGTGACCGTTGATGGAGTCACCTTTAGTAAGCAAGACATTCGCGGCTTGTTGACCGTCGTCGCTGATTCTCAAACCAAAGGTACCGACTTTGTCGGACACCGTTACGATGAACGCGCCGATATTGTCGTCACCAACGATGGCAAACAAATTTCCGGAAAAATCCAAGACATGACTGGTGACGACTTTCGAACCACTAAAGACATGTGGCGTTGGAATGGCGATTACATGGTCACCAATGGCTTTGATAAAGATGTGACCATCAAACTTACCGATGGCACTGAAAAGACGATTCCAGCTGCTGAGATCAAACACCTTGCGCGCGAAGATAAATCCGACATGGATCCGGGTGTCTTTCACGTCACCATGAAGCAATGGCTCGCTGAAGGACGTGGCGCTGCCATGGATAAAGATGCTGGATCTCACGTGTGGAATTACAACTTCTCTAAGTTCGAAACCGCCGAACGTAAGGTCGAAAACTTCAATCGTGAAGAAGCTGTAGGCTATCATGGAAAAGCCGGTGACGGTGAAATCCGTCACTACAACTCATCGGTGACCTTCTCGGGCGGACCAACGAGTTACGATTACTGGCTTGAGTACAAAGATGGCGACATTGTTAACGGCGGCTGGAAGGGTAAAAACCCTGACTTCTTATGGCGACCTTCAGCATCTGGAGACTGGACAGGAACCAACGAGCGTAACCCGTTCGTCAACCCAGAACTGGTCAAAGAAATCTACGAAGCGAGCATCGCTCCAGAAGCAGAAGTAACGCCAGACGAAGAGACTGAATAACTAGTCGATAACTCTGAACACTCGATCGCCGGGCACTTAGGTCCGGTGATTTGTTTTTTGATACAAAGACACTAATACACGTCAAATAACGTGAATATGACCCATTTCAACCCGAAATCGATCCAACTGACGACTTCCCTGCAACCACGGGCTAGGATCTCGCGTAGCAGTTACAAAAACCTGTCCGGATCGAGCGAGCAACCGATTAAATAACGCCTCTGCGCGCCTATCATCAAGCTCACCTGTAATGTCATCAAGAAGTAAAATGGGCGGCGAGCGACGTTGAGCGATCAACTCAACCTGCGCTAAACGACACGCAAGAACGGCTGAACGCTGCTGACCCTGACTGGCACGCTGGCGTAAGTTTCTTCCATCAAGACGCAAAATCCAATCTTCGGAATGCGGTCCATAGCTGGTGTGACCTTGGCGCTCATCACGCGTTCGATGTTGCTGCCATAAGGTCATAATTGAGGCGACTAAGTCATCACCTTGAGCACAGGGTTTATAAACCGCAGTTAACTGTTCTTTACCATGACAAAGCGCCTCATAAGCTGGCTGCAGATATGACTCAAGGACGGCTGATGCTTCTGTACGATGCTCAATAATCTTCGCCGCATAACGAGCGGCTTCAGCACTCCATAGATCCAGCAATTCGCCGCCGCGAGCACTCGGTCGAAGCAAAGCATTGCGTGCAGCTAAAGCTTGAGCATACCGACTATTCACCTCGCGGTGATCGGTAAAAAGATGTTCCGCTACCGCATCGATCAATCGACGACGCTCTTTCGGTCCACCCTGAACAAGACTCAGATCACCTGGGCGGAAGAAAACGATCGGGTGATCGGCGGCAAAGGCGGCGGCACTTCGGGGTGTTTGGTCATCAATCTTAATTCGACGGTCGCTTCGATCAAAACCAATTCTCAGTAAATGCTTGCCCACTTCAGTTTGAAGCTCTGTACGAATAAATCCACTTTCACCATCCTGAGGTATCAGCTCCCGCCAGCGAACTCCTGGCGGCGGTCTGAGTTGAGTGGAGACATAAATCGCTTCGAGTAGGCTTGTTTTACCCACTCCATTAGCACCAATGAGAAGATGAACCTCAGCTTCAGGACACCAAAACGCATCCTCCCAGCAGCGAAATCCTTTGAGTTCAAGTCGAGTAATTCGGCTCATTCGCCAGCAAAAAATTCCTCAAGCGCATCAAAGGCTTGTCCGCCAGCAATCAAATCCGCTGCAGGGGGTCGCTTAGGGTCCGCAATAATTTCATCCAAGCGCTGACGAGCGACCTTAGCGACGGTCGCATCTCCAATTTCAACCAAAGCCACTAAAGCCATCACCGCAGGGTCGTCTGCCGGTTGACGCCGAGCAATGCGTTGATAAGTAAATACAGCGGTACGTCTTTTGCCCATCGACCGATAGGCGTGACCAAGCAACAAACGAGCGTTGACGCTTAGATCGTGATCACCATCGTCAGCGATATCTTTCAAAAGCTCTGCAGCAGAGGACGCGTTTTTATCGTCCAGCAAGCGATGCAATGCTTCCTTTAAAGCAAGCTCACAACGCGCAACACCACGCGCGGTTTTTAAAGCTGCCTGAATCGCTTTTCGATCCATCTCAAAACACCTTAATTGATAAGCCTACTTGCTATGACTCGAATACTTATCGAAGACAACCGCCTCGGTGTTAACTTGAAGCCTGATTCGCATCAGCGTACCGCAACGTCACCAAGGAGAGTTCGAATGAGCTTAGTCAGTCAACCTGCTCCAAACTTTAGTGCTCAGGCGCTCGTTGATGATGAATTCAAGACGATCAACTTAAGCGACTATACAGACCAATGGCTCATCCTATTCTTTTATCCTCTTGATTTTACTTATGTTTGCCCTACCGAAATCAATGGATTTTCTGATCGAATTAGCCAGTTTAAAGCGCTTAATACTGCGGTCTTAGGGTGTTCAACTGATTCGGTTCATAGTCATCGAGCATGGACGAAGCAAAGTCGACGCAGTGGCGGACTCGGCGAGTTAAAAATCCCTTTATTAGCCGATTTCACTAAAACAATTGCTGAAGACTATGGTGTCCTTCTTGAGGAAGGAATGGCCCTGCGCGGCGTATTTATCATCGACCCTCAGGGCATCATCCAGTGGGAGTCTGTCAACGCTCTGGGTGTCGGTCGAAATATTGACGAGGTCCTTAGAGTGCTCGCTGCATTGCAATTTGTCGCAGAGCATAACGAGGTGTGTCCGGCGAATTGGAAACCCGGTCGCGATACCATGATTCCAGATGCTGATGGTTCAAAGTCCTGGTTTCACAAACACGGAAACAGGAAACTTCGATCCACTTAAATCAAATGCTTCTTGCACCAATTCGAAACGACCAAAGAACAGACTTGGTTTTTGGTAGGTCCTCGCGTAGACGACAACCGTCGCACAGCGGACAGGAAGTTGGTTAAAATCCAACGCTGCCCCCGCAACTGTGACCGGTAACAACCCCTAGTCAACCACTGCATGTTCTGATGTGGGAAGGTATAGGGCGAGGATGATCCGGCGAGCCAGGATACTGTGGCTGTGAGACACACTTGGGTCATGTATCGGCGGGATACACAACCAGCTGCACTCATGCATGAGCTGTCCATTTCGGACCATAATTACTCCCGCTAGCAACACGTTGGAGTGTGCCGTGGGTCGTCTCTTCAGTTCTCTTTTATGCCTTGGTTCATTAGCTTGTGGACCCTTGCCAACCGATAATTCAGTCATTGAAATTGAAGGGACCTGGGCAACGCCTTGGGGTGATGAAGTGATCACCGCTGATCAATGGCAAACCGCAACGATTATCAGCTATAATAACGACACCAATACAGCCATTACTCAAATGCCTGCTGACGATGAATTTAATCCTAACGCCTATTCAAAGCTGCGTTGGACCGAAGCAGTTGATGGAGCCTTTCACTACTGTACGGTGGCCTTTGGTCTAGCGACCGAGATGGACGCTGAAGCTGCTGCAGACACCTCGAACATTAACGATCTGGACGGCGAAGGTTGTGGCGGATTTGCCTGGACCGCTATGCGTGAGCCGCTTGCCATTAGCGGTAACTGGGCATCTGAATTTAGCGAAGAAACGATCAACAGTCAGAGCTGGGACTCTGGTTTTGGTGTCACAGCGGTGCGTGACTGGAGCAACTTGGATCAATGGGTCATTACGCAAAACGCGGTGGACGCAGAATTAGGACCAAGCACCTTCAACTCCGTCTTTTGGGCTACGGGTGATAATGGAACCATTTATCACTGCACAGGAAGTTTTGAACATGAAACCATCGATGCAGCTCGAGCTGCTTTAGCTCAAACACCCGATGCATCTCAGCCAGAAGAATCAGGCTGTGGAGGTTTTGCGTGGACCAAGCTCGATCCGCGCTGATCTTAGTTCTGATCGCTTGTGCTGAAGGTGATCCTCCATCATCACCCTCACACGACGCCGGCATCACTATTCAAGAGCTTCCCTTTGCTACGGAAGTTATTGAATTTAAGCCGGGCCCTGGATCGGGTTTTGGCCAAGAACGCTTTCCTCATACGGTCTTAGGTCCGCCCAAAGGTTACGGTACCAGCCGTGGAAGTACGGATGTCCTTAGTCTAGGTCATGCTGGATCAATTACTTTAGGATTTAGCCCTCGGGCGATTATCGATGAACCCGGCCCTGACTTTTTGGTCTTTGAAAATCCATTTTGGGTCAACGATCTACCGGAAAATGTCTTTGCGGAACTTGGTCAAGTCGAGGTGAGTGAAGACGGAATCGAATGGCATCGCTATGATTGCCAGCTAGACGATCACCCAGCGATGAACTGTGCAGGGTATACACCAACCAACCGATTCAACCTGACCGAACCTCTTGATCACGCTACCTGTGGCGGCGACGCATTTGATCTCGCTGATTTAGGTCTCGAGCGAGCACGATTTGTCCGTATCACCGATTTGAGTCTCGACGGCAGTACACCAAGTGCTGGTTTTGATCTCGACGCGGTTGGACTCATCCATTTTACCGAATGATAAATCTGATTCTACTCGGTTTTATCGTCCAAGGACCAACTCAAAAAGGTCAACGTCCCAGCGATTCTTTACGCCATCATCAAGGTGAAGATCTCAACCTTGATTTTGAACTCGCCGATGGATCAGCTTGGGAATCTGTTCTTAGCCAGAATCTCGAACTTAGTATTCGTCGAAATGCATCGTTGATGGCTCCGATAAATATGTCATGGCGAGGCAGTCGAACGCATCAAATTCAATGGACTTTAGATGGTTTACCGCTAGGCGATGCCCTCAGCGGAGGGTCAGGCTTACGAAGCCTTGATCCTCACCTATTTGGGCGTCTTACCGCCTTCGCTGCGAGCGGATCAGGTTTGGACTCACCCATCGGAGGTGAGCTCGCTCTACGATCATTGAAAACGGGTCATCACCTCAAGCTGGTTGTCGATGATCTCTTTCAAAAAGGTGTTCATCTGAGCACGCGAAATTCCAAAAGAAGCGTCAGTCTTTCGACCAGTCAAACACCTGGTCAATTTCAATATTTTAATGACCGCGGAACCTTATGGATTACAGAGGATGATCAATGGATTAAGCGATCAAATAATGATGCTCGTCGAACCGGTTTTTTGTGGCGAGAACAATTCTCGCCGCACGTGGTGGGTCGTTTATTGATGAGTACACTCAATGGTGGCATTCCGGGTACAGGAAGTCGTCCACTCAGGCAGGTTCGTGAACGCGAAGATTTACAACTTGCTCATATCAGCTGGCAACGCACAAAAGGTATTGATCGGTTGGATCTAAGTATCCTCCAAAGACAACAACAGCTCAACGACCCTTATGGCGAATTTTCTGGTCTATTTGGCTTACAACCGCGTAGCCTAGGTCGGCGTATATTTTTAGGTTGGCGACACAAAAAAATACATCAAAAATACGCCTATGAATTGCAAAGTCGTGGATTCATCGATGCCCTCACTAAACGACCAGGGCCAGCGTTAACATCGGCCACCGGCTATCGATTCAAGGGACAAATAGGCTCGACAATCAGAGCCAACATTAATCGTCGCTTAACCCTCGAGGGTTGGGTGATGATTGGACAGGTCTACGACCAAACTCAAAAATTAATCGATCAGCTACCTGAAGCGCTCAAACCCGAGGATACCACACCGAGAAACTGGATTTGGGCACCAGGCTTGAGCATCAACTACAAGAAGTGGTTTCGAGCACGATTCATCTCAGGTCAACGCGCACCAAGTTTGTTTGAACGAGTCGGGCAACATGGAGGACTCAAAGGCAATCCTGGGCTTGAAGCTGAGCGATCGTGGACGATTGATGGTCGTTATCGTCGCGAGGCAAAAACTCATCGATTGCACATCCATACCTATGCTCGTCAAAGTTCAAATCTTATCGATTGGACCGCTACAAGTTTTGGTCGAGCGATGCCGATCAATCGATCGCTAGCGCACATCGCAGGTCTGAGATTAACCGGGTCAATTCGTTACGCTCAAATTGAATCCATAATCGACTATCGATGGCAAGGTGAATGGATTCAAGACAGCGAGATTGATAACCATTTTAAGCGCTTAGCAAGCAGCCCCGAACATCATGGTCGCTGGATCACCTACTGGAAGGAAAAATCATTGAGACTTGGTTTAGGAATCAACATCAAAAGTCATACTTATTTAGATGCTGCTAACCTGAGATTAATCGACTCAAAGCCAGAATTGAACCTGATTGCTGAGCGACGAATCAATCAATATGCTCAACTCAGCATTCAATTCTTTAATCTAACCAACAACCAGCAAACCCAATTGACGTTATTACCGTCAAAGCATCGTGTTGATGTCCCCTATCAAGACCGTTGGGGATATCCTCTTCCTGGTCGACGAATACAGATTGGTTTGACCATTAAGGATAAACCATGAAGCGATTATTCACTCTTTTGATCATCACAAGTTGTCAGGCGCCATCACCTGTAAAGACGCTGGAGACTCCACCGGATTTAGTGATCCTAGAAAGTGATTACACCACCGGCTTAATTAGTGGTTGGACTTCAAATTTCGAAGCGCAACTAGGAACACTACCGAGCAATGGAGATGCAAAGATTGTCTCGCTATCTAATGGCTATGCACTCCTTGAGCGTAGCCAAACAGATGCGGTGACTTTTCTCGATCATCAGCTCAATATTGTTCATCAACATGCGCTACCCGAGCGCAGCAACCCTCATGATCTCATCGAAACCGACGATGCTTACTGGATCAGTTTGTATCAAGATCCTAGGATCATTCGTCTGAACAAAGACAATTATGAACCCATAACAGCTATTGATGGACAACGATGGACGGATACAGATGGTCGACCAGAAGCCAGTGATTTACATGTGCATTTTGATGGCACGATCTTTCTTACGGTGCAAAATCTTGATTTTAGTGGCGTTGAACCGATTTCACCTACCTCGAGTCAGCTGATTCATCTTCAATCCAATGGTGAAATCATTAATCAATATGCGATTCCGCCCAATCCCTTTGCGCCTTTAGTTGCCCTGGATGACGACCATCTCCTCATCGCCTGCAACCACAGTTGGGGAATTGAAGAAGATGCCGGTCTTTGGCGTTTTAATTTGAACGATCAAGATCAAAAGCTGGTTGTTAGCGAAACCCAACTCAATGGAAATATTCTCGATGTAATCCGTCACGATGAATGGATTTATATTTTGGTCTCAAAGCTTGATTTTAGTACGGTATTGTATCGCTTTAATGAGACTACCAAAGCGCTGACGACAATCACCGGCTCAACATCATCTCTTGGCTGTCTTACACCGTCTGAAAACAACACTATTTATGTCTGTGACCGCCAAATCGGGCAGCATGGAATTCGTCAACTCGAAAGTGGCACGTTGCAACTCAAAAATGTGTTATTCAAAACCACACTCGCACCCCTACAAATCCTAACCCGATGATCAACACATCACCATCCGAACACGATCCCGTTTAAGCAAAACTCTTCGGTTACTTGTTGAAAACTACTCGAAAGCATTTTTTGTTCGGCCAGTTCCTACAAAGTCCTTCGATCTAAACCAAGTTTTCAAAATTTATTTAATTAGTTTTTTCAATAACTTAACTAAGTTATCAAAAGGCCGGATCCTCAACAAAAACAAGAGTTTTAAAAACCCTTTTTGTTCTTTGCTCAAAGGCATCTTAAAGCGCTTGTTCGGCCCTACGCTAGGGGCTAGGTTGTGAGCCGCTTGAAGGAGCGTAAATATGCAGTTCTCTATGGAAGCGAAAGCATTGTCAGTTGCTCTTGGACGAGTGATTGGCGTGGTGCAGCATAAATCAAGTCGTCCAATTCTGACCTGTGTTCTACTCACGGTTGAGGATGACGGATCCTTGCACCTAGAAAGTACGAATACTGATATTTCGGTTTCGGTGCATTTATCAGCAACCGTTCAAAGTGCAGGTCGTATCGCTGTTCCAGCTCGAAAGTTTAGCGATTATTTAGGTACCTTACCTGATGGTATGATTACGTTTAAGACGAATGATGATGGTCATGTCACTGTGACTTCAAGCCGAGGACAAGGTGAGTTGGCTGGTCAACCTGGTAGTGATTTTCCGGTGATGCAGAGTTTTGATGATGCCAACTTTGCTGAGGTTTCAAGTTCGGAAATGAAGCGCGTGCTGACACAGACGATTCGATGCGCATCCACCGATGATAGCCGATTCGCGCTAGTTGGTGTTTATGTGCACAGCAAGCCGGATGGTCTTCGATTCGTTGCAACGGATGGTCATCGATTAGCAGTTGCTCGTCCGGGCTCAGGATTTGCGTGGTCAGTTCCTAACGATGGAATGATCATGCCGAGTCGCGGCGTTGATGAATTGCGTAAGCTCATGGATGGTCAAGAGAACATCTCGATTGCTGTGGTGGGTAATCATGCGGTTGCTCGTAGCGATGATCAGACCTTGTGTATGCGTCTAACTGATGGGACCTTTCCGAATTATGAACAGGTGATTCCAAAAGCGAATGACCGACACGCCGTCGTGGATCGGGGACAGTTGCTGTCGGCTTTAAGAACAGTCGCTGTCTTCTCATCGCTTAAAACCGGACAGGTTGAGATCACCTTTAATTCCGGCGCACTTGTGATCTCATCAGTCTCTGACTCAGGGACTGCACGTGAAGAATTACCTTGCGATTACGATGGTCAGGAATTGCGTATTGGATTCAACCATAAATATTTACGTGACGCGCTTGAATCCGTTGAAGGATCAGCCGTCCTCTTTCGCATGGGCGATCATTTAGCACCAGCTGTTGTGATGCCTGAAGGCGATGATCATTATTTGTGTGTGATCATGCCGATGCGATTATAATTTCAAAGGAAATAATGCATGGCTCGTCAAGCGAGTGCCTGGCGTGATACGTTACAACTGCCGCAAACCGATTTTGCGATGCGCGCGAATCTGGCAAAACGAGAACCGGAATTTTTAGAGCGCTGGAAGGCGTTAGATACCTTCGCTCTACGCATGGAGAAGAACGCTGGTAATCCAGATTTTGTTCTTCATGATGGACCACCATATGCGAATGGTGATCTTCATCATGGGCACATGCTCAATAAGACCCTCAAAGATGTGGTTCTTCGTTATGTGCGAATGAAGGGGTATAATGCTGATTATATTCCGGGGTGGGATTGTCACGGTTTACCTATCGAGCTCGCTGTTGATAAGCGTTTAGGTAAAAAGAAACGTGAAATGACTACCGTTGAATTTCGGCGAGCGTGTCGAGCGTATGCGCAAGAGTTTATTGATCGCCAACGCGAAGGGTTCATGCGTCTGGGCATCGAGGGACAATGGGATAATCCGTACGTCACGATGAATGCTGCTTATGAAGCAACAATCACTCGAGAATTTGGTCAACTGGTTCGTTCTGGCGGCGTCGTTCGTGGACTTAGACCCGTTCACTGGTGCACGCATTGTGTGACGTCGGTGGCTGACGCTGAGGTCGAATATCAGGACCATGAAAGTCCTTCAATCTACGTCGCATTTGATCAAGTTGGCGATGGTCTTATCGCTGATGCTGCGTTGGTAATTTGGACAACGACACCGTGGACCTTGCCCGCAAATCGAGCGGTCTGTGTTCATGCAGAGCTTGATTATGTCGGCTTACGAGTCGGTGATCGAGTATTGATCGTCGCTGAAGCACTTCAGGACGCCTTCCTCGTTGCAATCCAAAAACAAGGTAAGGTGGTTGCTCGTTGGAAAGGTAGTGAGCTTGAGGGGGTTCGCTTAAAGCATCCCTTTATGGATTTCGATGTACCTGTTCTTTTGGGTGAGCATGTAACGACCGATGCCGGTACAGGCTGTGTTCATACGGCTCCAGGGCACGGTGAAGACGATTTTCATGTCGGTCGAGCAAACGGATTAGAGATCGCAGTACCTGTCGATCGATACGGTCGATTTACCGATCAAGCAGGACCTTATGCAAAGCTAAAAGCGGTTCCTAGTAACCCGCAAATCGTTGCTGATTTAGCAGCTTCGGGTCACCTGATTAATGCTGAAGGCGAGACGATCAAGCACAGTTATCCGCATAATGGTCGAAATGGTAAGCCGTTGATGTTTCGTGCTACTGAGCAGTGGTTCTTAAGTATGGAGCACAACGATTTAAGACAACGCTGCCTCGATGCGATTAATAACGTCGAATGGGTCCCCCACTGGGGACAACGACGAATTTATGCGATGCTCGAGGCACGTCCTGATTGGTGTTTATCCCGTCAGCGTGTTTGGGGTGTCCCCATCCCGGCTTTTCACTGCAGATCGTGTTCTGATGTGATCGTGAATCCGGATTGGATTGATCATTTAGCTGATCTATTTGCCGAGCATACCAGTGATATTTGGTATGAGTGGTCAATTGATCAATTGCTTCCGAAAGGTGCGTGTTGCTCATCATGTGGTAGCCAAGAACTTGATAAAGATTCTGATATTCTTGATGTCTGGTTTGACTCGGGTGTCTCTTATGCTGCGACTGAGCATGATTCGGCACCGGTTGATTTGTATTTAGAAGGATCGGATCAGCATCGCGGTTGGTTTCATACAACCTTACTTGAATCGGTAGCGACTCGAGGTCAGCCTCCGTATCAACGCGTCCTTACCCATGGCTTTGTTGTTGATGGTCAGGGTAAAAAGCTCAGCAAATCGAAAAAGAATTTTACTCCTGTTGGACAGGAAATTGCACGCTCGGGTGCTGAACTCATTCGCTTGTGGGCGGCTTCTGCAGATTATCGTGAAGATATCCGTGTTTCTGATGAAATTATCAAAAGAACCTCGGATAGTTATCGAAAACTTCGCAATACACTAAAGTTTTTACTGGGTAATTTAGCTGACTTTGAGCCGAGTGAGCATGCGGTCTCCATCGAGGGATTGAGTTGGCTTGATGCTGCTGTTTTAGGTGAGCTTGATCAGTTAGTTGCTCAGGTTGATTATCATTTAGGGTGCTTTGCGTTTCATAGTGCCATGCAAGCCATCAATGAGTACTGTTCAAAGTTTTCATCTCGATACCTCGATATTGCCAAAGATCGACTATACTGCGATGCGAAAAATGGCTTGAGACGACGCGGAACACAAACGGTCGTTTACCATCATGCGCACACCTTGATTCGCTTGATTGCACCGGTCATGCCTTTTACCGCAGAAGATGCCTACGATCATCTTCCTGGTCCTCGCCAAAAGTCCGTACATTTAGATGATTTTCCGGTTGCTCTTGGCTTGGGTCATGAGGTTTCGAGACCTCTTGAGTTGTTGTGGTCTCTACGGGATCGAATCGCTCCAGACCTCGAACAATTTCGCCGTGAAAAACACCACACTTACGAAGCTCGTGTACGGTTGCCGATGTCGCCAGAAGAAATCGAATGCTCTGAAATTTATGGCGACGAACTGTCTGAACTTTTATTGGTCGGTGAAGTTGAGGTAGTTGCCTCGGATCAATCGGTATCGATTACCGAAGTCGGTCGAGAAGCGTGTCCACGATGTTGGCGACCGGATCCACTCGGCGCTAACGGCTTGTGCAGACGCTGTACGGTTGCAGTGGAGTCCTAATGTTACCTGTTCTTATCCAATTTGGTGAAACACTAAAGCTCCATACTTATGGGCTGATGATTTTTCTTGGGTTCATCGTTGGGCTTAACTTGGCTCAGCGCTATGCACGCCAAATTGGTGAAGATGATGAGCTCATCGGTGATATGGGATTTTGGTTACTCGCCTGGGGTTTGGTGGGTGCTCGAGTGCTCTTCATTATGGTCAATTGGAGTACGTACTCATCGGATCCAATAAAGATCTTTAAAATCTGGGAAGGTGGTCTCGTCTTTTATGGCGGATTTATCGGTGCCTTTGGATACTTTTTGTGGGCTGTAAACAGATACAAGCTCAACCCTTGGTTAACCGGTGATATTCTCATTCCAAGCTTGGCTTTAGGTCATGCTTTTGGTCGCTTGGGTTGTTTTGCCGCTGGGTGTTGTTGGGGGAAACCGATTGACCATCATTTAGGTGCTAATTTTCCAGCTGGAACAGAGCCTCTGATTGGAAGCGGGCGACCAACCGGTTCGCTCGCCTATCAAGGTATGCAAGCCAACGGAGAAATTCCCTTAGCACAAGGGGGCGGACTTCTTGAGCATACGCCCGATCTTCATCCGGTACAGCTGTATGAAAGTTTTGGCGAACTTAGCTTATTTTTTATTCTTGTCCTTTGGCGTTACCGAAAAGCTTTTCATGGACAGATTTTCTTGGCTTGGTTGATGCTTTATCCCTTGTTGCGATCCATTGTTGAGACCTTTCGCGGTGATAAAGCGCGAGGTGTTGATTTGGTCTTTGGGTTAAGTACTTCACAATTAATTTCTGTGTTGGTTGCTGCCTCGGCTTTGATCGCCATCGTCGTGACGCTCAAAAAACCTCAAGAACCAGAAACACCGACGATGGAGAACAGCAGTTGAGAGCCTTGGTTTATGCCTATTTGTGCGCTTGTGCCACAGCGCCTACCAGTGCTCCTGTAGTCGTTGCACAGGTTACTCAGACCACACCTCAACCCGTTGTTGACCGATTTAAGCAACGTTATGATTCATCTTTAGTTGATTCCAAGAAGACTCCAGAGTGGTTGTCTCAGGGTGCTGGCTGCGCGTTGGGTCAAATGACGGCTATGAAAGGCGGTCAAGCGACCGTTGTTCCAGCACATTTATGTGTGGGCGTTCAAAGTGCCTCGTCGGTGACCAACAGGACCTGTGAAGCAGCAGAAGCTCAAGCCTGGTCAGGATTAGCAAAGCTTTTTGGTGTGACTCAAGGCGTTCAGGTTCGTGGTCAAAAAATGACCTTTGGCAGTCAAACGATGGTGATACAGGGCGCTCGAATTGATGCAACCTGGCGTGGTTCATTCTCTGGTTCATCGGTCTGTGCGCTGCAACTTGCTTGGCCGGTCGAAGAGTTCGATCGCCTAAAAGCGAGTTGGCAAGAACGCGGAAATCAAGCGCAACAACTTTATCAAGAGGCTATTACTTCACAGGGGTCAACAGGTGATCGGTGTGAAAAACTTAAGCGATCGAGTGAACTTCTCAACAGTATTCCAGGTAATCGTCGTTTGTTGGGTAAAGTTGAAAGCTCAAACCTTTTGAGTGATTTGGTTCTTCAAGCGATTGGGACGCAGTGCACATCAGAAAGAACATTGGTTCTTGGTTTGCACTGCACAATGGATGATCAAGATAGTTTGTGTCCTTCGCGTCTAAGAAGTGGTTTGGCACACGCTTTGAATCAGGCGGGTTGGAAGATCGTAGGTACCGATTTATCAGGTCAGGTATTAGCGAAAGTCATGCGCGGTGACCAAGAAGCTCTTCGTCGTGAAAGCGCTCGCCAAGCCGCGCGTTACATGGCGATGGCAAAGGTGAGTGTCGAGCAGGTTGGACAGCGCGGTACAATTATGTTTTGCCGCGCAAATATGGATTTTCGATTACTTGATAGTCGTTCAGGGTCGGCATCAAATACTTTTGAGTACAGCACAAAGACTGGTGGCTTATCAAAGAAACAGTGTTTCAAGAATTCATCGGTCAATTTAGGCAAGAAAATCGTGAAACCATTAGCTCAGGCTCTTAAAGCAAGTCCATGATTCGTGCGGAACAGTTGAGTAGAAGTTTTGCTGCTCGGCGTGCCGTTCATCAACTGAATTTTGAATTAAAATCGGGGTCAATCGTTGCGTTTGTCGGTCCAAATGGTGCGGGCAAAACAACAACGCTTCGAATGATTACTGGTGCTTTAGCACCGAGCTCTGGTCGCGTGTTGGTTGACGGGTTTGATACCTTTGAGCAACCGTTTCAAGCGCGTGCACAAATAGGATTTTTACCTGAATCACCTCCTTTGTATCCAGAACTTAAAGTGATCGAAAACCTACGCTTTGTGTGCTCGATAAAAGGACTTGATTATAGCGGAATCGATGCGGTCGTTGAACGGTGTGAGTTGGCTGAAGTTTTAGGGCAGTTGCAAGGTCAATTATCCAAGGGTTTCCGTCAGCGAGTAGGCTTAGCGCTCGCTTTATTGGGTGATCCGCCTTTGTTGATATTGGATGAGCCCACCTCAGGATTAGATCCCGCTCAAATCGAGGGGATGCGCGAACTGATTCGTACGTTGGGTGAAGAACACACGGTGGTGTTGTCGACGCACTTACTCAGTGAGGTGGAAGCGGTCTGTGATCATGTGTTGATGATTGATCGGGGTGAGCTTGTAGCTGACGCGTCAGCGGATGATCTGATCGGCGAATATGGTAACCTCCAGCAAGCATTTTTGGCGCGCTGTGCGGTGCATCGGCAGGACCGGTCATGATTCGACGTATTGTGGCAGTGATGAAGGTCGAATTATTGCGTCAATTTACCACGCCACTCGTTTATGTCATGGCCTTCTTCTTATCTGCTTTGAGCGGATATTTTTTAATTGTTCTAAGCCAAGGATTTATTGAACTGACACTTAAATTTGGTGCCAATCCGGAAGCAGCGAATTTACACTTCCACGAACGCATTATTGCACCGCTTATTTTGAACATCGAATATTTATTTGTTGTGGTTATACCGTTACTCACCATGCGAACTCTAGCTGCTGAGCGGAGCCAAGGTAGCTTTGAATTGTTAGCCGCATCCTTGGTTCGTCCATGGGAACTTGTCTGTGGTAAGTTTTTAGCTTTGCTTGCGGTGATTATTGCTCTGTGTGCAGTGATCGGGTTTGAGCCATTAATTTTAGCTTGGATTGCAGAGCCTGGTTCAGCCTTTGACTACGGGGCTCTAGCCACGGCTATCATTGGTTTATGTCTATTGGGTTGTTCTTTTGCTGCGGTGGGCTTAGCGGCATCAGCGCTGACTGAAAGCCCTGCGCTCGCGGCGGGTGGAAGCTTTCTATTTTTGCTCTTCGCTTGGGTCTTAAGATTGGGCGGTCAAGGCGATGGATTCTTCGGTCAATTGCTGCCTGCCTTAAGTCCACTTACCCGACTTGAAAATTTTGCAATTGGTCGTTTGTCGGCAGCAGATAGTGGTTACTTTGTTGTTTTGATCGGGATCGGGCTAATGGTCGCATGGCGCGGCGTGGATAGACATCGGTGGAAAGGATGAAACCCCGTCATTCGCTTGCAGGTTTGCTTGGTCTGATTGTGTTGATTTCAGCACCAGTGACTTGGCTTACCAGTATGGATGAGCCTGGTTTTGTGATGGTTAAGCTGACGCTTGGCTTTGCGGCTCTGATGTATTGGGGACGCGCCGTCTTTCGTCATCATGATGGCCGAGTATCAGGGCGTGGCGGAATTCATTTATGGATCAGTGCTCAGTGGATTCTTGCGGTCGTGGTGACTGGCTCAGTCCTCGTGGGATTTTTGCATCAGCGCGCCTGGGTTTGGGATCTCACGTCGGATCATGTGTATA
>CACGMS010000006.1 GCA_902574205.1 uncultured Candidatus Hydrogenedens sp.
CAGACCCTGAGACGGTGACCGAGCCTTCGGTTGGCGTATCCAAGCCGCCGATGAGATTAAGCAGCGTCGTTTTCCCCGAACCCGACGGACCCATGACTGCGGTAAACTCACCCTTCTCTAGAGTCAGGTTCAAACCGCGCAGCGCCTTCACCAGATGTTCGCCATCTTGATAATGTCTCGATGCGTTTTTGATCGTTACAATCGCCATCTTCAACTCCAAAAATCAGTGCGCTCGCAGCGAGTCGACAGCTTCGAGTCGCCCGGCGCGTATCGCCGGCCACAAGGCGGCGAGTGCTGCGAAACACAGGTGCGCCACAGTCCAGGCGATCGTATGTGACCAGCTGTATATACCTTTGATGTGCGTATCGAGAGCCACACCGCCAACCGGTGTCGCATCTTGCATCATCGAATAATCAAAGCCGTATTCGACCAAGGGAAACGATACGGCTAAACCCAAAATCAAGCCCACCAAAGCACCAAAGACGCCGAGCAGAAACCCCTCAGCCAGCAACAGTTTGGTCAAGCCGCTCGGACGCATACCCAGGGCTTGCAGCATCCCCATCTCTCGTGTTCGCTGAAACAGGCTCATCAAGAGAACATTCAAAATACCGATGGTCGATAAAATCGCGAGAAAGCCGAGCGTGACGGCGTTGCTCGTTCGATCCAGCTTTCGTGTGTTGTAGAGCGCGGGTAGCGCCTCTTCCCAGGGCAACACCTCAAAACCATCACCGCTCACTTGAGTAACCGAACCGAGCAAGCTCGCAGGCGCTTCGAAATCGGGGACTTGTACGGCGACCTGGGTCGCCGGATCGGTGACGTCTGGGATCAAATTCTGGACCGCCGAGAGCGTCGCCAAAACAAAGAACGCATCCATCGCAGCCGAACCCACTTCAAAGACACCTGCGACTCGAAAGGGAAAGCCTTGAAGCTCGCCTTTACGGCTTGAGGTGACGACCACCTTATCGCCAATACTGACCTGCAGCCGTTTAGCCAGAGTGACCCCGATGATCACTTCGCCATCTGAGTCCGCCCCAAGCCATTCGCCTTCTTTGAGTTTATCTGGGATTTGACTGATCGATTTTTCCGCTTCGGGTTCAACCCCGTTTAGCGCCACCGCGACCGAGTTGTTGGGTGAGGCGATCATCCCGCCGACAAAAATTCGGCGCAAAACCGTCGTGCCTGGGTTAGCGGATGCAATCGTCTTAGCCAAAGCGGCAGAATCAGGGATCAACAACTCAGGATCTTTGGACTTTTGGTAGCCCAAGGGCTGAACCACCACATGCCCAGCCGCGGCACGGACCGTATCACGCACCACATTGACCCATGCCCCTTCTTGGAAATTCGTCGTGGCGATCAGGATCATCAAGCTTCCACCCACAGCGCCCGCAGCTAAAAAGCTCTGCATCGGGCGGCGGATCAGATTTCGAAAGGCGAGCCGAAAAATCATGATCTACTCCTGAGCCAAAGCGACGACGGGATCGAGCCGGGCGGCGCGAGCAGCCGGCCAAAGCCCTCCAACTAGAGCGGTCAACATGACAGCGACTAAAGGCAACACCAGCGCACTTAGATCAAGCGATCCATAAACCACAGGATCGAGCATCACACCGTTAAAGACGAAGCCTTTACCGTCCTCAACCTCAAGCGGAAAGCCCACGTAAACCATCGCTAAATGCGCAAACCATCCAAGGACTAAGCCAACGACACATGAGACCAATCCAAGCAACCCGGACTCAAGTAGAATCATCTGCACAATCTTTGGCGGCTGTAAGCCGAGCGAGATCAATAAACCAAACTCTCGGGTGCGCTCATAGACGGACATCAACAAGGTGTTGATAATCATAAAGCCCGTCAGGAACATGATGATGCCGACCATAATCAAACTCGTCGCCGAGATCATGCCCTCCATCTGAACAAGGTCTGGCGAAATCTCTGACCACGAACGCACCGAGAGATCAGACCACTGACTTGCCAATTCCGTCTTGGTGTCCTGAATACGATCAAAATCACGAGTGACGATAACCACCTCGTGAACACCGCCATCGAGCACCAAAAGCTCTTGAGCTGTGGCAAGCGGCAAAACGGCGCCACTATCCATCGCCACATTACCCGTCGAGTAAATGCCAACCACCGGATAGATCTGATTGGCGATGCTACCATCAAGCGCCGTTCCTACAACCAGCAACTTACCGCCCACTTTAATGTTGGTCTTGTCCGCAAGCTCACGGCCAATCACCGCCTGATTTTCGGCGCTCAACCAGGCACCCTCTTCAATGCGCTGATCAAACTCAGTCATCTTGGCTTCTGCAACCGCATCGACGCCCATCAATTTACCCGGTGCTGCCTTATCGTCATCGCCCGCAAACATAGCGTAAGCCTGAACCCGGGGCGCGACTGTCTTAACCTTCGCATTCTGGCCAAGGTCAGCGATGAGCGACTGAGCCTTAGGTACGACGTCATAAGGATTCTGCGTTTCAGGATAGTCTTTATGATTGACCTGAATATGACCAATGCTTCGATCGACCGTTGCGCCTCGCATCACCTTCATAAAGCCGCCCATATAAGACGCCATCCAGATGCAAAACGCGACCCCAAGTCCCATCGTCAAAGCGGTGAGAAAGGTCCTTCGTTTATTACGCCAAAGATTACGCCAAGCGATCTGCGCTAACATCAGTCCCTCAAGGCTTGCAGGCTAAACACGCCGTCTTCTAGCTTCACACCAAGCTCGAGCTTTTCAATGACGATTTCTGTAAATTCGCCGGGCTTATCATGCGGCACAAAGCGTATGCGATGCGGCACCTTTTTTCCGCCAACCTCTTTGACCTTTGTATAGGTCATGGTGCGAACCTTAACCTTCTTTTCCGAATAAAAGACCTGTTCGATGGGAACTCCATCATCGGTCATGGTCACGTCAACATAACCCCACACCACCGGCGTTTTGGGTTTGGGTGTACACCGGATGGTTTTTTGTCCCGTAACCGCAGCGCCGGGGGCTAAAGCATAGGTGTAATCGTCGCTCAAACGAGTGCCTTGAACCAAATCATCGTTGGTGATGTGACTGCCCATATAAGAGCCACTCATCATCGCGCTCGGCACACGCATCGTTCGATCCGTGTTCGGCAGATAGTTCCACAGTTTATCTTTCACCTTCAAAGTCGCCATGCCGCGATCTTTAGCCGGCTCTAAAAACCGACTCAGGCTGTATTCGGTTCCTTTCGACCAACTCTCCATCTTCATGCTGCGCTCGTAGCGTTTGGTTTTGACGCGCATCATCATCACACTTCGGCTCGACTCACCGCGGTTGCTGTCATCAACTTTTTGCAACAAAGACTTTAGGCTCTGCTCATCAGTCGCCTGTGGAGCCCCAGGCGCCGCTAAGAGAACGAGCTGCAGACCGATAGACATCATCACATAGCACTCCAAAGGAACAGCTTAGCGCTTCGATTCGCAACAGCCATTGCAGGCCGAAGAAGATTCATCAAGGGCACCAACGCTCAAAATCGCTCGCGACACCAACGCACTCTCGCGAAGAGAAAAACAAACCGAAGCGCTCATGAACGCATCAAAAGCGGCAGTTGTTCTCATCGGTTATCAAGACGACTATTTTGGCGAAAATGGTATCCTTAAAGCCGTGATTGAAGAATCAGCGAACACGACCCAGGTGCTCAAAAAAACCCACGCTCTGCTTGAGCAACTGCGCGCTGATGGCCAGAGCACTCGCTAGCGCATCCCAATTCATCAAACTTCACCGCTTTACATGAGTTACCAGTGCGCCCAAATTTTGACCGACCGTCAACCTCAGTGCCCCGAAACTGTTGAGAAGATACACGCTAGATAGCCAAAGAACAAAGACCAACTCGAGCGGCGAGATTGGTCCAATGACAAGGCAAAGAATAGCGAGTTTCGTGTCTTTGGCTGGCTCGCACAACAACACCTGAGAGACGAAAGCAGCAAACAGCGCTTGCGCGGACGCGTTTTGCGCGCGAGGGGCGCTTCCAGAATTCGGAAGCTACTGCCTAATCAAAGCACATCAGGTTCATGCCCCGTGCGCATTTTCTAGGAAAGCGAGCAAAGCCGTGTTCACCATTCTACGTCAAGCTGATGTCTACACACCCAAGCACCTAGGACTACGCGACGTCCTAATCGCCGGCGGCAAAGTTCTAGCAATTGAGCCAGAACTCCCGAAAATTCACGAGTCGATAACGCACGAAGATATTGATCTCAACGGACAAAGGCTGCTTCCTGGTTTCGTTGATTGCCATGTTCATATTACAGGCGGTGGCGGCGAAGACGGCTTTGCATCACGTGTTCCACCTCTTGCTCTAAGCAAACTTATTCAAGCAGGTGTGACCTCCTGTATCGGTGTCTTGGGCACTGACGGCAGCACGCGTACGATGCGCGAGTTAGTGGCCACCACACTCGGCTTACGCGAACAAGGTTTATCGGCATGGTGCTACACCGGTAGTTATCAATATCCGCCCATTACCCTGACCGGCTCGGTGCGTGACGATATTGTCTACGTGGATCCAATTGTTGGGGTTGGTGAATTTGCGATTAGTGATCACCGTTCTTCACAGCCGACACTCGACGAGTTCTTACGCGTCGTTTCTGATGGCTATGTGGCGGGAATGATCGCTGATAAATCTGGGCATACGCACCTACATTTGGGGGATGGTCGTCGCGGGCTCGATTTGGTTCGACGGGCGTTAGATGAAAGCGAGCTGCCTGCTCGTATCTTCCACCCCACTCACATCAATCGACAAAAGACCTTGTTTGCAGAAGCGCAAGAACTCAGCAAGCGAGGGGTGCCTATGGATGTCACAGCCTTTCCGGCTGATGAAGATAGCTACAGCGCCTGCGAATCAATCAGTCGCTGGATTGCAGACGGTTTCGACATCAACTTGCTCAGCTGCAGCAGCGACGGCGCTGGCTGCCTACCGGTCTTTGATGAAGATGGTCGACTGACCCACATGGACATCGGTCAACCCGTCACCCTAATCGAAACACTCGGCGAATTGCTGACTTCGGGCTTACCTCTCGAGGACGTCTTGCCGGTCTTTACCAGTAATCCTGCACGCATCGCCGACTTGCGACAAAAAGGTCGCATTGAAGTCGGCTTAGACGCCGATGTATTGGTGCTTTCATCCGCTGCAAAAATTACTTCGGTGATGGCTAAGGGTGAATGGATGATGCGCCAAGAAACACTGACTCGTCGCGGTCATTTTGAAGGATAAATAGAGTATGAGCCCTGCACGTAGTGAACACGATGAAACTCGAGGCTGGATTGTTCCAGTCGGTGGCGCTGAAGAAAAAGTAGGACATCCGAAAATCCTGCAGCGCTTTGTTCGCCTCAGCGGAGAAGATGCGGCGCGTATTGCCATTATACCGACCGCATCGTCGCTTGATGAAACGGGTACTCAATACGAAGACCTGTTTCTCGAGCTCGGCGCAAACAAAGCGAAATCCTTACCCTACCGAGAACGCATCGATACCGAATCGCAAGATTGGCTGAATACGCTTGATGAAGCGACCGGTGTCTTCTTTACCGGCGGCAACCAGTTGCGCTTATCAGCGACACTTGGGGGCACCTCAGTCGCCTCGTTGGTGCGACGTCTTAACGCACGCGGTGTGCCAGTTGGCGGAACCTCAGCCGGCGCTGCGATTTTGCCCGAACATATGATCGCTTATGGCGGAATCGGTGGTACACCTACTGCGGGTATGGTGTCCTTAGCTCCAGGGCTTGGGCTCACCAACCGTTTCTTGATCGACCAACACTTTCGCGAACGCGATCGCTTAGGTCGCCTGCTCAGCGCGCTCAGCTACAACCCCTTTGCCGTCGGGCTTGGACTCGATGAGGACACCGCGGCGTTCATCTCGCCCGATAACGTGATCCACGCCGTAGGCTCGGGTGCCATTACCGTTGTCGACGTGTCACAACTGAGTCACTCCTCTGTCGCTGATGCACGCGAGGGAGACCCCCTGTGCATGACCGATGTGCGCGTGCACATCCTCCCGCACGGTGCCAGCTTTGACCTCAACACACTCAAGGCTTCGCCCCCTGAAGCCTAACCTCTTTATACCCTTAGCATTGTCTGGAGCTTGTTATGGATATTATCGAACGTCGCGTCTTTAGAGGTCCCAATCAATACGCCCACTTCAAGGTGATTCGCCTCACCTTGGATCTCGGTCCGCTTGAAGATTATCCAAGCGCTTCGATTCCAGGGTTTAATGATAAACTACTCGAATGGCTTCCGAGTCTCGACGAGCATGGCTGCTCCTATGGCGAACCAGGCGGCTTCATCCGTCGACTCAAAGAGGATGAAGGTACATGGATGGGTCATATCCTTGAGCATATGGCTATCGAGCTCCAAGCCCTAACCGGTGCCGATGTCACCTTTGGTAAAACGCGTGGCACGGGTCTTTCGGGTCAGTACCATGTGGTCTACTCCTATGAAGAAGAGCGTGTCGGGATTGCCGCAGCCGATCTCGCCATGGAAATGATTCACCATGCAATCCCAGAAGAACTGCGAGGACATGCCAAGGTTCGAGACGATTTCAACTTCGAAGAAGAGCTCAATGATCTAATCACCTATGCGCAGCGTCGACAGTTCGGTCCATCAACCGCATCACTGGTTCGAGCAGCCGAAGAACGAGATATTCCTTGGCTAAGGTTGAATGATTACTCCCTCGTGCAATTTGGTCACGGTAAATACCAAAAGCGGATTCAAGCCACGGTCACCTCGGAAACTCGCCATATCGCCGTCGAAATCGCCTCGGACAAAGAAGAGACCAACGATCTACTCAGCGCGATTGGGGCGCCCGTACCCAAACAAAAACTTGTGCAATCGACGCGCCGGGCCATCCAAGCTGCCGAAGCGCTCGGTTATCCCGTCGTGATCAAACCCTACAACGCCAACCATGGGCGAGGCGTTTCTTTGGATCTGACGACAAAAGAAGAGGTAGCAGCTGCTGTCGAGAAAGCCAAAGAGCATGGTCGAAGTGTTCTAGTTGAGCAGATGATCACGGGCTTCGATCATCGTATGCTCGTTGTCAACGGCGAGCTCATCGCAGTCTCTAAGCGCGTGCCTGGTCATGTTGTGGGAGATGGTAAGAAGACGATCACCGAGCTGGTTGATCAAGTGAATGAAGACCCTCGCCGTGGAGTCGGACACGAAAAGGTTCTGACACGAATCGAAATTGATTACCAAGCAAAGCGCCTGCTCGAAGCCGCCGAATACACCGAGACTACCGTTCTCAATGAAGGCGAAGTCTTTTATCTTCGCTCGACGGGTAACCTCTCAACCGGCGGAACGGCGATTGATCTGACCGATGTGGTCCATCCGGATAATCGAGAGATGGCACAACGGGCAGCACGAGCCATTGGCCTGGATGTCGCAGGCGTCGATTTTATTACGCCGGACATCACTCGCTCGTATCGAGAAATCGGTGGAGCGATTTGCGAAGTCAACGCAGCGCCCGGATTTCGAATGCACGTTGCACCGACTGAAGGCACACCGCGCGACGTGGCGGGTCCGGTGATGGACATGCTCTTTCCACAAGACACACCGACTCGAATTCCGATCGCTGCGGTCACTGGTACTAACGGAAAAACAACCACGGCGCGTATGCTCGCTCACATTCTTAAGATGTCCGGCTCGACGGTGGGATTAACCACCACCGATGGCGTCTATGTTGATGGACAACGCACCGCCTCGGGTGACATGACCGGACCATACTCTGCTCAAATGGTCTTGCGTGACCCGAAAGTCGATACAGCCGTCCTGGAAACCGCGCGAGGCGGACTGCTTCGCTCAGGCTTGGGTTATTCGAGTTGCGATGTCGGCTGCGTGCTCAATATAGCTAGCGACCATCTCGGTCTTAAGGGCATCGAGACCCTCGAACAGCTCGCAGAAATCAAGCGGATTATCGTGGAAGTGGCGAGAGATTGTGCGGTGCTCAATGCCGATGACATCAACTGCCTAAAAATGGCAGCGCATACCGATGCAGAGCGAATCGCTTATTTCACGATGGATCCAACGAATCCGTTGGTCCGCCAGCACATCGAAGCAGGCGGTCTCGCTATCGTTCTTGAGCAAGGCATCAAGGGGCAAATGATTACCCTGTATGATGACGGCTTAGATCTTCATCTACTTTGGACACATCTCATTCCAGCGACCATGGAAGGCAAAGCCCTGCACAACGTTCAAAACGCTTTAGCTGCTGCATTGACTGCTTACGCAATGGGCACCAAGGTTGATAACATCCGCCAAGGGTTGCGAACCTTTGACACCTCATTCTTCCAGGTTCCTGGTCGGATGAACGTCTACGATGAACACCCGTTCAAAGTTATTTTAGACTATGGTCATAACCCCGCTGCGATTCAGGCGATGGTCAGCTTATGCACTCGCCTCGATGTCGAAGGTCGTCGCATCTGCGTCGTCTCTGCACCGGGCGATCGACGCGACGAAGACATCCGCGATATTGCCCGACAAATCGCGCAAGGTAACTTTGATCAAATCATCGTGCGACGAGACGACTCTCGTCGCGGCAGAGCGGACAAAGAGGTCCCGCAAATTATCGAAGACGAGCTATTGGCTAACGGCGTTGACGCGTACTCAATCAAGATCATTATCGATGAGCAAGAAGCGGTCGATGAAGCCCTGCAGATGGCACAACGGGGTGATCTTGTGTTGATCTTTGGCGACGCCACTACCCGCTGCTGGAAGCAGATTATCTCGTTCAAGCCTGACGATGGCGCTACCTCTCAAACCAACGGCAAAATCGATTCCAGTGTGAGCCTTGGCACCGAGTTTTCGTCACCGCAGCTTTTGGACCTTCCGTCGCTAGAAGGACTCATCATTGATGAGCGAGGAGCCCGCCTTGCTGCTGAGGAATCTGACTAGTCATGCGCATCGCCGATTCGAGACGGCTGACAGGTGGAAATCTTCAAAGCGCAAATCCGTGCGCGGTTGCCGAAGTTCAATTTGAAGAGGGTGAAGACGAGTCTCTTGCCCTGAATGTATGGTGCAAGCACGTGAATCAACTCTGCGAGGAATTAGGCCTCGACTTTGGTGAACCGTTTGTCCGACGTTATCAAGGTGGCGCATGTCTGGGTTTTGATGCACCCATCGATGCCCTCTATACGGCTACAGAAATCAACGAATACGCCATCGATGAAGCGAGCGAGCGAGGCGCTCAGCCACTTGCGGACGTCTTGGATCAGCTCAAGACTTCGCTCGCCAACGAAGCGAACGAGCGGCTGCTCGAAATCCAAAGCGAAGCAGCAACGCGCAATTGTCCGTTCTTATGGGATGATGACGAGGTCTCGATAGGCTTTGGGCGATACGCCCAAGTCTGGGCTGCCGATAATTTGCCGCAGATCGAAGATATCGACTGGCCGACCGCTGGCCGAATTCCTGTCGCTATGATCACGGGGACGAATGGTAAAACAACAACCTCAAGAATACTTTCTAGGATTCTTAAGACTTCGGGTTTTTCCGTTGGCTCAACATCGACAGATGGTGTTTGCATTAACGAAGAGATCGTCGAAGCAGGTGATTGGACGGGTACGGGTGCGGCGCGCATGGTGTTGCGGCACTCTGATATTTCCGCAGCCGTCTTAGAAACGGCGCGCGGCGGTCTGCTTCGTCGAGGTTTAGCGATGACGAGTTGTGACGTCGCCGTCTTGACCAATGTCGCGGCCGACCATCTCGGCGATTATGGCATTGACGATGTTGCCGCCATGGCTCAGGTCAAATCACTGATAAGTTCCGCCGTTAATCCAACAGGTCAAAGAGTAATCAACGCAGACGACGAGCATCTGATGGCACGTCGTCATGACTACGATACACCCATCGTCTTGTTTGGTTTGAACTTCGAGCACCCTGAACTCGTTGCGCATCGCCAAGCAGGGCATGAATGCTGGTCGGTCAATGAGGGCAGAATCGTATACTCAGCAGGTACTCAAACCCAAGTACTGATGCCCACTCAAGATATCCCTTGCACCTTTGGTGGCGCCGCTAAGCACAACGTGAGCAATGCGCTGGCAGCGGCTGCAGCAGCTTCAGTATTAGGAATAGAGTTTCAAACGATCAGAGCCGCACTGAGCGGTTTTGGCGACCAACCATCTGACAACCCAGGTCGCTGCCAACTCGTCGAGGTCCATGGCGTCAAGATCATGCTCGACTTTGGTCACAATTCGCACGGATTGAAGGCGATCTTAGACCTTGGAAAAAGCCTGATCGCCAAACAACCGGGCGCTCGTCTCTGTGTCAGCCTCGGTCAAGCGGGCGACCGACTAGACGCAGAAATTTTAGCGCTCGGTGACGTCTTATCCGCCATGGGAACCGATCGAGTGATCTTGCGAGAGATGGCTGGCTATGAACGCGGTAGAGCGCCCACAGAAGTCGCGACGATGATCCGACAGCGACTGATTGAGCAGGACTACGACAGCACCAATATTCACATCGTAAAAGGCGAGATCAACGCGCTTGATGATGCGCTTAAGTGGTCAAAGCCTGGCGATCTGATAATGCTCCTTGTGCACCTTGAACGCGAAGCGGTCAGCCACTGGATCAGCGACCAAAAAAACGGGTCGAGTGAACTGCGATAACTACGAAGCTTCGGTCTGCGCACGCGCTCGATGTAACAAAGCGATAATCTCGGACTTAAACTCGCTCGGCTCGTCGACAACCTTAGCAAAGGGGCTAAACTGATAACCGTCAGGCTTAGACGAGTGAAACAAGCACCCGGTGCGTTCTAAGCGAGCCATCTTGACTTCCTCAGGATCGATCTGATGGAACGCCCGGCAAATCTCTTTCATATTCTCGGCATGATCATCATTCATATGCTCAAGAGCGCCCTTGCGCATGGTGTGCATGTGATCAGGGCTTGCGTGCGTTAGATAATCGGAACCGGGAAACGAACAAATACGTCCAAAACCGGCAATATAGCGGATACTTTCAATGCTGCTCATACGCCAAAAGTGAAAATCATGAGTACGTGCGTAGCTTGCTGCTTTAGGAACCCGCTGAACGTATCGTGCAAACAACTGAGCGTACTCATCCTCATTAATGCGCTCGCAATATTCTTCGGTCTGCTCACTGGTAGTCAGCTTGACAAAGTTTCCGTTAAGACTGGCGCGCCAGCTGCTTTGTGGATCCCCTGTTGACGCATCATTATGAACGAACAAACAGGCGCGGTTATCGGCGCGCAGGTTTCGAGTATGCAGAGCAATATTGGCAATGAAAACGAATGGTCGACCACATTCATCAAGAGCGAACGGGACAATAGACCCCGTAGGAAAACCTTTGACGATTCGCTCGGTACTCAAGGTACCTAGGACGCCATTGGGTACCTGGTGCAGCCAATGAAGAACGTCTTGGGCGGGCTCACCGCGATGTGCAGCCTTATCTGCTGCACGTGATTCAGGATCAAGCTTTTCGACATCGTTTGACATAGTATTTAGTCCAGTATTTGCAGCTGATTCGTATGAATTTCAGGTGCGCTATTAGAAGGGGAACGGCGAACAAGAACAAGAGGCCGTTGGGTATCAGGATGCTCAATAATATGACTATCTAGCTTGTAGACCGATCGAATCACCTCGGTCGTGACCACCTCGCTCGGACTGCCTTGAGCCGCTAGACGTCCCTCATGTAAGAAGATCAGTCGGTCCGCCCAGTTCGATGCCAAGTTCAAATCATGCAACACCACCAATACCGCATAGTTATGCTCACGAGCATGCTTTGCAGCCAGCGCTAGAGTGGCGTCTTGATGGGGTAAATCTAACGACGAGGTGGGCTCATCGAGCAGCAAAATCTTATGGTGCTGATCATCACTCATCAATTGAGCCAAAACCCGAGCCATTTGAACCCTTTGCTTCTCACCTCCCGATAACGTCGTGTATACTCGCGAAGCCATCGACAGCATATCCACTTGCTCTAAGCAACTCGAAACGATGTCATCGTGCCGTGCATCGTCTGTGTAAGGAAAGCGACCGAGTTCGACCACTTCACGAACCCGAAACGGAAAACTCAAAGGCGATTGCTGATGCAACAACGCACGCCGGGTAGCCAGCGCCTTGGGCGCCCAAGAACTCAAGGGGCGCCCCTCAACCAAAACGTGACCAGAAGTTGGCTCCAGCTCACCGCTTAAAACACGCAATAACGTCGACTTACCAGCGCCGTTTGGACCGCAAACAGCGACGACTTCTCCTGCCTCCGCAGTCACGCTTACCTGTTCGAGAATCAGCTTCGAATCGATACGTACGGTAATGTTCAGCGCTTCAAGCATTTACCAAAGACCTTTTTTGCGGCTCGATGACAGCAGCGCGAGAAAGAACGGTCCACCAATCACGCTCGTCACAATACCAATCGGTAATTCGGACGGGACAATCACTAGACGAGACACCAAATCGGCGCCGAGCAAAAGAGTCGCACCGAGAAACAAACTCGCCGGAACCACTTTGCGGTTATCAGGACCAAACATCAGCCGACACAAATGCGGAACGACCAAGCCGACAAACCCAATCATTCCTGAAAGGGCAACGCTGCATCCGACCACGATACAAACGACGACAACAATACGCTGCTTGAGACGCTGAATGCTTACACCAAGCATGTATGCAGCTGATTCACCAAGCAGCATCACATTGAGGGTGCGCGCCCAAAACAACGCGAAGCCTGTCGGTACGACGATCAAGACCATGCTCAAGCGAATATCGGCCCAACTTGCGCCGCCGAAGCTACCAAGCGTCCAGAACGTCAGATCCCTTAACTGATCATCATCAGCGAGATAGACCAACAACCCAGTACCGGCTCCAGCAATTGCATTGATCGCAATTCCAGCAAGTAACATATTCGAGACCATGGTCTTTGAGCCTACTGTCGATAATCGCATCACCAAAAGGGTGCTCACCACGGCGCCAACGAAGGCGGCGACCGGGAGCATCCAAGGTGCGCTCAAACCTAAGGTCGTACCGAGCACAATAATCAATGCTGCACCGAGCGCTGCGCCACTTGAAACACCGAGTAAGCCTGGGTCTGCGAGTGGATTACGAAACAACCCTTGCATCAGCGCGCCGGCTACACTCAATCCCCCACCAACCAAAATCGCAAGAAGTGTCCGGGGGAAGCGAATTCCCATGAGCACGCCGTGCTGCCCTGGCTCGACAAACCCCGGATCCGCCAAACCGAGTGCTCCGAAACTGATCCGAACCACGTCAGCAAAAGGAATCGACATTGCGCCAAAAGCTAAGGACATGATCGCAACGACGATCAATGCCAAAACGAGGCTGATGGCATAGAGTCGCGACATAAAGCTAAGGCTTGGGCTCAGCGTTTGTCGTTGCGTTCAGCTTAGCGGCTAAGTCCGTCACCGCTTCGCCGGTCCGTGGACCAAACCCGAGCAACAAAAGATCGTCAACCTCGATAATCGCTTTGTTCTTTGCCGCCGGCGTGAGCGAAATGCCTTTGAGCTGGGTAACGGCTTCCGCTCCACCCACTGATTTCAAACCACGACTGGTCATCAAAATGACATCGGGCGCTGCGGCTACGATCGATTCCGAATTAATGGGTTTGTAGCCCTCATACTCGCTGACTGCATTCACCCCACCGGCTAATCGAATCATTTCATCGGCTGCATTTTTCGATCCTGCTACATTGAGCGAACCCGCGCCTCGAGCGTAAATAAAGAGCACTTTTTTCGGCGTTTCTATCTTCTTTACGCCTTGAATCTGTTGGTCCATTTTAGCGATCAATTCATTGGCTTTCTCCTCGGCTCCAATCAATTTTGCAATTGATTGAATACGCGCTTTGGCGCCAGCGAAAGTTTTGGTCGCCGGAATCGATTCAAGTCGAATGCCCACGTTCGTAATCTTTTCGAGCACATCTTTGGGACCAGACGAAGCGGAGGCGATCACCATCTTAGGCGCCAAAGAAATCACACCCTCTGCGCTCACCTGTCGATAGTACCCGACCTTAGGAAGCTTAGTCGCCTCCAACGGATATAAACTACTCACATCGACACCGACGACTTTGTCGCCTAAACCCAAAGCGAAAACCGTCTCGGTGATACTTCCACCAAGTGTCACTAGCGGTCCAATCTTTGGCTCTGCTTGAACTGGGATAGTTTCCGAAACCTTAGCCGGTGCTTTGGTTTCTGACGTCGAAGATTTTGCGCATCCAATAGAAAAAATAAGACCAAACATTGCAACGTTTCTCATCGCTGCCTCCCATCATTAAGAATAATTTAACTCGACTCATCACTCATCAAAAACGTGTCGTTCCTGGTCCGGCATAGGTCCAATCAAAGGTCATACTGCCGGCAGAGACGTCGGTAATCTTAAGCTTTGCATACGCTCCTGATCCAGTGCGCACCAAATACGCTGAATCTTTCGGCGTATAGAGCTCGCTATCCGGATCAAACCAACCGGAAAGAGCAGCGTTTCCAGAGTACGTCTCGTCGCCGCCTTGTGCCACCGGCAGCTGTTCATCGAGCACAAAAGCGGCGGGGCACCCGCAGGCTTCAGTCCATACCCCTTGACGTCCAATGCAGAGCTCTTCGCTCATCTCACAATCACAAACGTGACCCTGTGTTGGCAGATAACAACCCTGCCCCGCAGGTACTCGCCGCACCTCATCAAGGGTCGCAAGCTCGGGGTCATAGGCTCCGCCCAAACCGGCACCGCTCGTGCCGCTATTGGTTCGAAGATAAGGACCTGAAACGGCGAGATCCCAAATGGTATCGGTTTGTGGATCGTTCGGCGTCACCACCGAACCCGTTTCAAAATCAAAATGCACCCATTGCTCGGAATCCAGATCATTAAGTACATTTTGGTGCACAACGAGTTCACGGGTCAGTCGATCTAAGCGCAGAGTCAACTCACCCTCACTGTAATCAACCACCTGAACCTTAGCGTAATCACCATCGGCGGTTCGCAGCGCATACACTTGATCTTTGGGTGTAGTCTGAGCCTCTTCATCACCGTCAAACCAATCGCTAAGGAGGTTGTTGAGGGATTCGGATTCTTCATCACCCTGCTCATCGACAACAAATCCTACGGTATCGGTGACCGTCAGCCCATCCCAAGTGTTTGGGTCACCGAGCTTTGCTCCACCAAGTCCGGTGCCTGAGGTTCCACTGTTGGTCCTTAGGCGTCTTCCGTTGACGGCTAAGTCCCAGTCGTCAGAGGTCGCTGGATCAGCCACCTCAATGACGGCGCGATCGAGCACATCAATATAGACCCACTCGTCACTCGCAGAGCCATCAACAACTAATCGATCAGCGAGTGCCGGATCACCCGTTGGCGGATCGATCACGCCATAGCGAAAGCGTGGGTAACCACTGGTGCCTGCCCCGTTATAATAATTGATCATTTGCAACTTATAATAGGTCCCTTCGGTACTTCGCACGACATAAACAAAATCAGCTGGGCTGAGTGTGTGATCGCTTTGATCATAGTCATACCATGGCGCATCACCGACAAAGGGATTATCGGGCTCGTTGTCTTCATCGTCAGAATCAATAGCGTCTTCGGCATACAGCAAATTCGGAGCCTCGGTCATCGCATCAAAGTCACCGCCGCGAACACGAGCGACTGCTACTCCGCCAGTGCCAATAACCCCGCCATTGGTTTGAATTTTAAAGCGCTGTAGTCGAAGATCCCAAACGGGATGATCAGACGGCGTTTCAGGCTGTACTTCTGCGCTCCCATCTAAATCCAGATAGACCCATTGATCATAATCGCTGGCATTGACCGAAGCCGTGGTCACATCGCCTTCGGTCTCAAAGGTCGCCAACGCAGTGATCGGACCCGCATCAGGACCTGGGTCGGGATCAATATTTTGTGCGCAACCCAACACACCAACAAACGTCGTCAACACCCAGACGATGAATCGTGAATAAAACATAAAAATCCTCCATCGGCGGCTTTCACAAACGCGCTGATATTCCACCGCTAAAAGTCCTGGGCTGTATCGCCAAATCCCGTGCATCGCCGGCATCAAGAAGATTCTCAATGCGTCCAAACAGAGTCACTTTATGACCCCATTTTTTCGCAATGCGCAGACTCATTCGAGCATAGGGATCAGCATACCGTGGCGCGGTACTTAGTTCATCATCTTCGTAAAAGGGCCTCGGTCCCGACACCGAACCTCGAGTCGTGACACGTAACTTCCAAGGCCTATACCGATATCTCAAATCAAAGGTAGTTCGATGCCGAGCCCTTCCAGAAAGTGGGCGCTTGAGGCTAAGATTTCGAGCATTGGTGAGCGTGTACCCAGCTTCGAGAATAAGGTGCTTGGCTAAGCGAACGCGCGCTCGTGTTTCCAAACCTTGCGTCATCGCTTGGTCAACATTTGCGTAGGTAAATCGGCGTGTCCCAACCAAATTCGCCGTTTGATCCTCGCGGGTATTAATCAAACCCGTGATGTCGTTATGAAAACCGTTCACAAAGAACCAAAAGGACGTGTTCACAGCCATTTCTAAGCTAAGGTTCACGCTTTGAGAGAATTCTGAGCCCAGATCAGGATTACCTTCAACCACATAACCAGCGCTTGGATTTTCAAAGATTAAATACAATTCTTTGAAGTCGGGCGACCGGAAACCCATGCCATAACTAGCGCGCCATTTGGTATCTTGATTCGGGTCATAGCGCATTGCCAACTTCGGCGTCGCTTGCGTTCCAAATTGTGAATCTACATCCACCCGACCGCCAGGAACGATTCGCAGCCGCGCACCCGACGCCGCCTTGATCGACCATTCGTCTTGAACAAAAAGAGCCCCCCGATTACGCGAACTTTGCCCATCAAGCAAACGCACGGTCTCGAGCTGTTCCGCAAAGAGATCGCCGCCGGCGGTCAGCCGATGGCGCAGTCCAATTGGCACGTTGTATTGGGTGCTCAATTGCACCAACTGCTCACGCGTCTCTTGATCCTGATCCAGATCAGCTGAATTCCGCTGATCTAGAATATATTGATCACGAAACAACCGGTAACTCCCGATTACTTTCAGATGATGCTTGTCATCAAATGAGAACAAAGGCTCCACCGAGAAATGCGCGTTCTCGGTCAGGTTACGCCGGTCAAAAATCGCCCCTGCCGTATTCGCATCAACGCCTTTTTGGTCGCGCTGAATATAACTCAACCGAGAAGCGACTGAGAAAGTATCGTTGAAGCGATAAGCATTTCGACTGGATAGATGACCCATCACATAGCCGCTGCCCGTCGTCGCCTCATCATCAGGATTCAAATCATAAGCATCGATTTGATGCACACCAAAGAACGTTCGAGAATTGCGCTGAGTGCCTTGAAAACCAAAACGTCCACTGAGATCCAACATGTCTTGCGTTCCTACAACGACTTTACCGGCAACTTCACGAGCCTTGCGCGCCCCCCTTGTGATCACATTGATGACGCCGCCCATAGCGTCTGATCCATAAAGCGCCGAGCTTGGTCCCTTAACGATTTCTACGCGCTCAATTGCACTGATCGGAATTCGACTCAGATCCAAGGCACCACCGATACGGCCCCCCGTGCGCTCGCCATCCATCAAAATCAAAACATGCTTTTCATCGAGCCCTTGAAGCCTCAATCCTGCGCCGCGAAACGAACGACTCACATCGACGCCAGGATGCTCTTCGAGCAAATCAGCAAGGGTCTCTGCTCCTGAGGAAATAATATCTCGTCGCGACACCACTTCCGTCGCAACCGTTGCATCATCAAGTCGCCGAGACATTCTCGATCCTGTGACCACGATACCCTGAGGAATCACCGCAGGAATCATATCGTCTAACGATTCTAGTTTGGTTCCAGAGAAGTCGGCTGATTGAGGCGGCAGAAGCTTTTGATCCGAACGATTTTCCGGGTCGAGTAACTGAGCGATTTTATCGGGAATCAAATCAACCATCTGATTGGCTTTCGTCGCCAGAACGGACTGCGTATTGATCGCAACAACGCGCTCAATATCGATCAACTTCAAGAGCAGAATTAGACGTTGATCCACTCGCTTGAGCTTCCCCGTCACCATGTACCGAGCACCGAGAGCTCCACCAATTTGTGTGATACACGATGCTTCATCACAACCGCCCGCGAGTTGTCGTTGCAATTCCTCGTCAATGGCGCTGATCTCTTCCGGCGTCACCAACATGTAATACCGAGATTGTCCGACCTGAACACGAATAAGCTCAGCCAGCGTATCGGCGAATTCTCGATCGTCAGCGCTGCCCTGGACAGGAACGACGACCAGCGTCGGTTTCATAGCTTCTTGTGAATCGGCTTGTGACTGAGCCTGAGCGGTTGATGACAACAACACCATCAACGAGACAATAAGCAGTCCAACTGGTCGTTTGTTGATATTGATAATGAATGTCATTGTCATCATAATGACTGACTATAGGACCCGAAAAAAGAGCGCAAACACTTTTGGATGAACGATTATATCAACGTGATCTTAACCGTTAGGCCCGCCTGAGTTCCCGCTAATTTGATGGACGGACAAACAAGCTAATCCAATTCCAGTTGGCGCTGAACTGATAGCGATTCAGGCCATCGAGGTAGAGGCCGAGATCCGGGCTTTGGTCATTGCCTTGAATGAGGAAGCCATTACCACGTTCATAGCCTGCGCAGTGATGGTCAGGCTGACCTTGAACGCCAATGGACCAGTTCCACCATATATTGTCTCGACCGAGCGTCGCGTTGCACGTGATCCACGCTTCAGCGCCGACCGCCTTGTACTGAAAACCGTTGGCGTCGGCTAAGCCAGGTCGAGCGATCGAGTTCCAGGCACTTTTGTTTACATGTCGGTATAACGAGCCTCTTTGAATCCCGTCGACCTTCACCATGATCTCTAAATCCTCGCCGACGGTATCCGCTGAAAACCAAACCATCGGGACATTGAAGACAGCATTCAAAGAGGATGCATTCGCATCGTCTTCAACGCTCCAAGCATCCCATAAAATGCCACCACGACGAAAATTGGCGACATGGGTCCATCCGCCACCATCAGTGCTCATATCGCACCGCACGCGCAAAGGATCGACCTCGCCTGCAGCATCAGGGTCAATCCAATAGATTCCGCTGGTGGAGTTAGGGGCTATAGACTTGAGGTGTAAACAATGCCGCACAGCACCTCCTGGGCTTTTGCCAGGTACCCATTCGCAATCCGTCGTACAGGTGTCGAAATCAACGCCGTTGCCGTCATCACATGACTCACCATGATCGACGCGCCCGTTCCCACAGAGTTCGATCAGACAAGAACCAGAGCAACGATCACCAGACTCGGTGTTTCCATCATCACATTCCTCAAATCCATCGTCACGACCCTGCTCAAGGTCGGTACGCAGAATGCCATCACCGCAGCGAGCGATGATACAATCGTTGGTGCACGCGTCGGTCTCGTCTTGGTTCCCATCATCACAGGCATCAATCCCATCTTGGACAAAACCATCACCGCAGCGCGGTAGACTACAATTGTTGAGACACCCATCGGTCTGCTCATCGTTGGCGTCATCGCAAGCCTCAAAGCCCTCTTCACCTTCAACGAGGTCCATCCGTACAATCGCATCCCCGCAACGAGCCAGTTCACACAAACGAGTACAGGCATCGTTTTGTACTTCATTCCCATCATCACATTCTTCAACGCCTGGGCGCACTAAGCCGTCACCGCAACGTGCCAGTTCACAGTTGCTGTTGCAGTCGTCGTCATCACTCAAATTGCCGTCGTCACAACCCTCGCCTGGACCCAAGAAGCCATCACCGCACGACGCAGCGATGCAGCCGGTCAGGCACAGATCACGCTGCTCTTCATTGCCGTCATCGCATGCTTCATAGCCGTCTTGACCCGGTTCTCTATCCGTTCGCGCCACGCCATCGCCGCACACGGCCGCCGTACAGGCATTGAGGCAGGTGTCGCTGTCGTTATCATTACCGTCATCACACTCTTCGGTGCCGCCAATAATTCCATCACCGCAGCGGACCTTTTCAGGCTCAAAATCATCCGAAGGCGCCACACAAAAACTGACGACGCAAACCGTACCCCGAGGACAAACTGTCTCATCATCACTACAATTTACCGCATTGGCTTGTGTGTAGTCAGCGTTAAGGCAGCCCACACTAAACAGCAGCGGTAATGAGAGCCATTTTACCAAAACAAAACCCCTCCAAGAAGGGCTACACCCACGCCAATTCCGAAACCAATGTTCGCCAAATTTTGCGCTTGATCTAGGCGCTCAAAGTCCTTGCTTTGGTAGGACACTAAATCATCAAAGTGCTGCTGCTCTGAATCCAAATAGAGCGTCGCTGCTAGGGCTCCGCCAGCGCCGGCAACGACGGTGGAACCAGCGACCAAGAATTTACGCAATCGACGAGCGCGTTGCTCGGCCGTGCGCTCAATGGGCGCCGAAGAGCGCGCAATCACTGATTCTGGAATCGCTTCGCCAAACACTTTGGCAGACAGCGCATCGACCGCCTCGTTAAGCTCTTGAATCATCTCGTCAACACTTGCGTAAACAAGGGTGAGTCGAGCCGCTACATTCGCCTCATCGACGCGTAAAATCTTCATGTTGAGCATGAAGCGTCCACCCACTTTACCCACATCAGCACTAAACAATAAGGGCACGCCTAAAGCGCCACCCAATTCAGCCAAACAGCCGTCATTCTCGCACCCCAAAACCGCCTTTTGCTGTTCCATGGAGAGCATGGCTTGCAAGTCTGAACTACCCAGCACACTACTGAACCGATCCGTCGTCTTGAGGCGGCTCAAGATCGCTTCATTGATCAATCGAGCGGAGGCGGCCTTGACCCCACTGACCGCAACGACATCGAGCGCCGCCATACCTGGTCGCTCATCAAGGATCGGCGCCACCGGTTTGGGTTTAGGCGTTGCGACCACAGGAACAGACTGGACCTGAGGCGACTTCGTCTTCTGCGCAGGAACAAACTTTTGAGCGGATGAGCGCTTGCTTCGGCGTGGTTTTCGGCTTCGCTTGCGGCGACGATTGCTCTGGGCAACCGCCTGAATCGAATCATCGGCATACGAGACACTAAGTTGAGCGGAGCTACTCGGCAACACGATCGCTAGCAGCAATTCAGCAAACACGTGAATACTCCGCACTTAGCTAGGATATTCTAACGTGTGACCCATCCGATGGGCAAGACTCGACACAGTAAGTCGTTATACATCCATCACCACCAATCACACCACAAATTTGATCGTCATTAGATTGACCCAGTCACGCGTTGTCTCCAGTGTACGGCAAGGGAAAACGGAACCATGCAGTTCAGATTCACGACATTCCTGATCAGCGCGTGTTTGGCGTGTCAACCTACTCTTCCCTCGATGGAGGAACTCGTTGAGTTCAGTTGCGGTGATGGTCGGGTACGTACCGATCTCGCAGCAACCGAAACGATGTACGAAGAATGCGATGATGGAAACATCGATGATCGAGATGGCTGTACCAACTCGTGTCGCTTGGCACGCTGCGGAGATGGTATCACCAGGCAAGATAGAGTTCGCGGCCATGAGGATTACGAAGCCTGCGACGACGGCAACGACAACAACCAAGATCCCTGCACGATTTATTGCGAAGAACCGCGCTGCGGTGATGGACTTGTCTACGAGGCTGACGAGGCGTGTGACGATGGAAACACTTCAGATTTAGATAACTGTCTCAACACCTGCGAACGCGCACGATGCGGTGACGGTATCGTTCATCCAGGTGAAAGCTGCGATGATGGAAACACCATCGAAACAGACAACTGTCTAAGTGATTGTACGGTTGCTCGGTGCGGAGATGGCGTTGTTCAACCGGGTGAAGCTTGTGATGACGGGAACGATGAAGAAACCGATTTGTGCTTAACCTCATGCCAGGAAGCTCGCTGCGGCGACGGCTTCTTGCTTCAGGAACTAGACGGTTCAATCGGCGAGGCTTGTGATGACGGAAACGCGACCGATGAAGATGAATGCACCAACCTGTGCGCGCTCGCACGCTGCGGTGATGGTATTGTCCGAGCCGACCTGACGGAAGATAACGTGGGTTTTGAGTGGTGCGATGACGGGAACATTGAACCCATGGATAACTGCACGACTGAATGCAAAATTGACGACCATGGCGATAGCTTTGAGCATGCAACGACGCTGACCAGTACGGGTGCAACCGGTGACATTCAAAGCCCTGAAGATATTGATCGGTTTCGATGGATAGCAACGCTTCCGGGAACCTATCGCTTTCGCGTCACATCGCAGCCGCTTCAAGGCGATCAACGTCAAGAGTTGATGCTGAGCATGCATGATTCGACGGGTGAACGACTCGACGTCCGCAACACTTTTATTGGTCAAGAGACTTATCATGTTGAACTCGAGGTGACTCTCGCTGAGGATGAATTAATCTATTTGGGTGTACAAACCGCGCACAACCGACCGACCGGTCGCTATGATCTGATGGTACAAACAACCTGTGGCAATGGCGTCGTTGAATCTCATGAATCATGCGACCCGCTGGCGCCGACGATGAGCGCGTTCTCGTGTCGCTCCGACTGCAATTGGAGGCGCTCACTCGCCAACGCCGATGCGACGACCTGTTACAACCAGAATGGGGCGTTGTGGTGTGCCGGAGCCAACCATCGATTGGTTCTCGGTCAGTGGCGTGACGGCCTCACCCAATGTGAGCGCAGCGGCGGCGAAAACCCCATTTCGTGCTCTCGACGTCCGCTGCGTGTCCAGGACCGAACCATGGGTCTAACGAGCATGACACTTGGCGAAGGGACCCTTTGCTTCACAGACGGTCGTGGCCGACTCTATTGCGGTGGTGAAACGTCGGATGCACTCGGGCTCGATGTACAGTCTGCCACGCACTGCCCCGCACCGAACCAACACAATCGTCGGTGCATCGCCGGGCAAAACCCTCTTTTTCACGACGAGCTCGGATCCATTAGTGGAATTTCTGCAGTGACCAAATCGCTGTTTGCGGTCAAACAGGGACAGATCTACAGTTGGGGTCGCGAAAGCTACGGTTTATTGGGTCACAACTCGCCGAATCATAGGCTTCTTGGTCACCAGCGAACGCCAACCCTCATTGATATGCCTAACCCCAATGATCCTGTCATGTATGTTGAGGGTACGGCATTTTCGGGATCAGCCTGCGCTCTCACCGAAAGCGGTAACCTGTACTGCTGGGGCTTAAACTGCTTTGGTCAAACCGGTCGGGTGATCGCAGAGAACGAAGCCTTATGTCCCGGTCGAATTGGATCTTGGGAATGTGACCGTAGCCCTCGACAAGTCGAGGGTCTAGACCGGGTCTTAGACTTTGCTGTTGGCTGGGCACACGCTTGTGCCGTTACCGAAGAAGGCCTCCCTTATTGCTGGGGCAATCATGAACACGGACAGCTCGGTGTTCCATTTGATCAAGTCGGATTCTGCAACTCGCGTCTGCAAGCTGCGCGAAGTCAGCGGGGTGAACCGCCGGCGTGGTGCACCGCAGCACCGCAACGCGTGCAACTCAATGATGTCATCGATATCGGCGCCGGAACCTGGAATTCCTGTGCGGTTGTTCGCAGCGGTCGGGTCTTTTGCTGGGGGTGGGGAAACTACTTTCAAGCGGCGGGTATCGGTGCTCGGCTTGATGCTCAAGTCCCCCGCATGCTGGGGCGAGTTAACGATGCCGTTGAGGTCAGCGTAGGCAGTCACGTGACCTGCATTCGCCACCGAGATAACCGAGTGTCATGTTGGGGTAGAAACAGCTCGGGTGAGACCGGCGCAAACACGCTTGATGAGGCACTCGCCCATCCACGACTGATCGAGTTTCGCTAAGTCGTTATTTCACCAAGAAGGTCTGCTTGGCATAGCCAAAGGTTACACCACCTCCCGTGTGAATCTCCAAACGCGCCCGAGTCGGTAAAATCGCCGCTGCCGGCAATGCACCCATTTGATTAGCGTTAATTCCTGTCGTCCCATAGGGCTCTGATTCCGCGGCACTCGTATGCCAATAGTAACCCGCATGTAGGCTGTTTGAAGCCGGCCATGACCCTTGGAGTCCTCCGCACTGTTGATTGGTACCTGGCGTGAGCAAAAACCACTGCCCTTGTGCAGTTTGAATATAGCCCTCATGACCGCCACCACCGTTATCTTGGCGACTGGCTCCGTCATCGTCAGACGTGGTCGCAACGATACGTGTTGAGCTTGCTAGCGCAGTGACCTGATTGCGCAAGGCCGTCATTTGGTCGTCCGTGTACAATTGATCAGTAGCTAAATTCACATACGATAACGCGATTTCATAGTCGTGGCTGTTGTTGGGCGAGCTATCGGGTGAGATGTCGGTTTGATTGATCCAGTCGTACATGCGCGCTTCATCGTCAGCGCATTTATAAAAGGGGTTCGTGCGATGATATTCTGCAACAACGACCTGATTCGAATTATTGAGGCGCATACGCAACCAACCGCCGCCTTCAGTGGTCATATCGCAACTGACCTCAAAGGCATCGACCCCTCCCTCACCGTCTGGATTGATCCAATAGTTCGCCGTCGGCGCTTGCGGTCTCGCCGTCTTGATCGCCTGACAACTTAAGGCGGCTCGCTCAGCACTTGAGCCGAGGGGACTGATGGTGCAGTCGTTTTGGCAGTCATCGTTGTCGTTGATGTTGCCATCATCACAGGCTTCAACGTTCTCATGGACATGTCCATCGCCACACGATGCTGCTGTACAATCATTCAAACAGGCATCGGTTTGACTTTCATTGCCGTCATCGCAGGCTTCACTACCCGCATGCACGAACTGATCTCCGCAAGTCGCACTCAAACAGTTGTTCAAACATGCGTCGGTCTGATCTTCATTTCCGTCATCGCAAGCTTCATAATTGAGTTCGCCCGGCTGCACATCGAGACGTAAAACACCGTCGCCGCATGCAGCAAGAGCGCAATCGTTTCGACACGCGTCTTGGTCGTTGATGTTGGCGTCATCACAAGCTTCAGCACCTTCGGCTACCAAGCCATCGCCGCAGCGAGCCGAAATGCAGTTGGTCAAGCACAGGTCGGTATCCACATTATTTCCGTCATCGCAATCTTCCCGACCCATCCAGACCTCACCGTCTCCGCAGCGAGCGACCGCACATGTGGAAAGACACGAATCACTATTCAACGCGTTGCCGTCATCGCATTCCTCGACACCCACATGCAAAACACCATCACCGCAACGTGCGCTCTGGCAACTCGATAAACACGCATCAGTCTCCACCTGATTTCCATCGTCGCAGGCCTCGCCTTGATCGACTATTCCATTGCCGCAACGCTCGATCCGGCACGTTGGTGTACACCCATCACCAAGCTCTTGGTTGCCATCATCACAGGCTTCAAAGCCCTGTTCGTCGGGGTTGGTATCGCGCCGCACGATCCCGTCACCGCAACGTGCTTCCTGGCAACGATTAGTGCACCCATCGGTAGCTTGATCGTTCCCATCATCGCAAGCTTCACCAACGTCAAGGACACCATTACCGCAGCGTTCAATTCGACATTCGGGCGAACAGCCATCGCCCGCTTCTTGATTGCCATCATCACAGGCTTCAAAACCGTCCTCGTCAGAATCTAAACCCGCACGCTGAATACCATCACCGCAGCGCGCTTCACGACAGCCATTGGAGCACCCATCGGTATCGCTGTTGTTCCCATCATCGCACTGCTCACCAGCATCGATGCGACCATTGCCACAACGCTCCAATTCACACTGCGCCGAACATCCGTCGAGTACGACCAAATTGCCATCATCGCACTCTTCATACCCATCCTGCTCTGGAGTTAAGTCCTGCCGTAAAATCCCATCACCGCAAGCCGCCAAAACACAACCCGAAGTGCAGCCATCTGCTTGTTCCACATTACCGTCATCACAGGCTTCATACCCCGGGTCAGTCTGAGCTAAATCGATGCGTGTGATCCCATCACCGCAGCGTGCTGGAGCGCAGGAGTTGAGGCAGCCATCGTCATCGGCCGTATTGCCGTCATCACAAATCTCACCGGGTTGCACGACACCATCACCGCAGCTCGTCGGTCTGCAGTCACTACAACCATCCGTCGGGTCATCGTTTCCATCATCGCAACCTTCACCCGGTCCAACCACACCATCACCGCAAACTGCGAGCGTACAATTGGACAAACAGTTGTCCGTATCAACGTCGTTACCATCATCACAGGCTTCATAACCTTGGTCATCGAGCGACAAATCGCTGCGAACCACGCCATCTCCACAAAAAGCTAAGCGACAGTCTGCAAGGCACGCGTCGGTATCGATAAGGTTCCCGTCATCGCAGGATTCATAACCAGCAGCGCCCTGCTCAAGGTCAATACGCAGTATACCATCACCGCAGCGCGCTGGAACACAGTGATTCAAACACCCATCTTCATTAACCGCGTTGCCATCATCACAAGCTTCATATCCCTCTTCACCTAACGCAAGGTCGCCGCGCAGCGTCCCATCACCGCAAACAGCAAGCGTACAACCGGTCGTGCACGCATCCGTACTGTCAGCGTTTCCATCATCGCATTCCTCGCCCACATCAGTGATTTCGTTACCACATTTTGCATTCGTCTCACGAACGACGACTTGTTCGCCACAGGACGCGGAGGCGAGGATCATCAGCATGGCTAACCAAGAGATACCGTAATTTCTGCGAGGCACGTTTAGACCCTCCATATTAGGAACCAGCATGAACTAGCTCACTGAGGAAAACAAGCGACGCCGTCCGCAAGTGCAAGGCGGGCAAAAAACAAACCCGCCAGCACAATGGCTGGCGGGTGGCGGGGCGGACGGGACTCGAACCCGCGGCCTCCGGCGTGACAGGCCGGCGTTATAACCAACTTAACTACCGCCCCAAACGGTAAGGTAAACTGCAATAATTTACCCGTTGGTGGAGGCGCTTATGAAGTTTGGCCTGGCTTGTGTCAAGCGTGAAGCGGCGCAAAATAGCGACAACCCTGCTGATCCCAACGAAACCTTCTACGGTTGAACCTGCGCAGGCTTGCCGTTTAACTCCGTCGGCCGCTAACCGGCGACTAGATTTTTGAACCATCACACAAAGAGAGATCGATGAATAGCGAGCAATCGAGACCATCTGAACAACGAGACAACACTCAAATTCAAGCTGGCGTTGCCATCGCTGCTGTTGCCGTTTTGGTTCTAGCTTGGTGCTACTGGCCAAGCTCAAACGACCTCGACCCTGGCCCTCCTCGGCTGGATCTTAACCTCGATGTTACCCAGGGCGAGCGCTTGCACGACGTCAAACGAGGCAAGGGTGATCAAGTGGATCAAGTCGCCTTTATTCTGGCGCAAGAGTCAGATAAAAAAATCTGGTTTGAGGGTCGAATTACCCAAGTGGTCACCTCGGTCTCATCAATCCACTTTTACCGTCGTGCAGACCGTCGCGAAATGATCGCGACCATCAAACAAGGCTCAAAAACCCACCTCCTGGCGAGCGCAGGAGAATCCTTTATCCTAAGCCCTGAACTCAACAGCGCCAGTCAACGTACAGCACTTCGCGGCGACGCCAAGCATTTTGCCTGGATCGCCAATGATGATGACGGCGCTCATGTCCTGTTTTTCAATGGCACAACCTTTACCCTCGGCGAAACCATGACGAGTATGAGCTCTATTACCGCCATGGACGACGGTCAGACCGTCACCGCCGAAGGGATGTACAAAGGCGCAACGGCTTACGGCTACGACACCCACGTCTTTAGTCGCCACAACGGCGGTAACGTCGTCAAACTCAAGAAACTCGGGGAAAAATCGTTTACCTTGATGGGCAGAAAACCCGCGGGTGATTGGCACACCGTAATTGATCATAAAGTCAGTGAACCATTTGAAAAGATCATTAACTATAAGCAAGCCAAAGCGGTCGCTCGAGTGGCTTATTTGGGAAAACGCAAAGACGGTTGGCGAATCTTTGTTGAGAGTCGAATCAAAGACGATGCAGAGCAAGCCGAACATGGTCCGTTTGATTGGATCGGTACGGCCGACCGAGCACCTTGGCTCTATGACTACAAAGATCCCTATGATCAATTCCACTTCATAGCAGGTCGCGGCGAGAACCAACATAGCGGTTTGTATGCTACAGGTAATAGGGTCGAACTCAGCCCTGCCTTCAAAACGGTCACATACAAAAAACTAAAAGCGGGCGGTAAGCCACTTTATGAAGGCGCCAAAGAAGAGACGGTCGCTCTGATCCATGGCGCACAAGCGGGCGCCAATTATGCGGCAATTGATCGTCTCAGGGTCATCGAAAAGGGTGCGAGCTTTGCCTATGTTGGCGAAAAGGATGAACGCTTAATTATTGTGCATGGAGGCAAAGCCTTGAGTGCTGTCGATCAAATTGCTGGTTGGAGCACAAGCAAACCTTCTGAAAACCTGATCGCCGTAGGTGTGATCAGAACTGACGAGGGCGAGGAGATGAAAGTCTACCACCAAAATAAATTCTCCAGTCCAGTTTTCGCTGTATTGGATGTCATCAAACTCAAAGATGATGGGTTTGCTTGGGCGGTCGATGACGGTGAAGGCGAGCGCGTGGTGGTCAATCACAAAGCGGGTCAACGCTTTGAACGCATCGTGAAGCTGAATAAAAGCCCAGGCGGTAGACTCTGGTACGACGGTCTCAAGGAGGGACAGTCTTATCGCGTCCTAGAAGACAAGGTCGGAACACCAGCTGACCGAGTCACACCACCCGTGTTTACACCTGATGATGACCAAATGATTTATGGTCACATGCGCAGCGCCGCCGACGATCGTGACCCCGACCAATATTTAGAGCGATGGAAGGTGGTCGATGAGCAGGGTGCTGGTCGCGCCTTTATTCGCACCCCATCTAAAAAATTACCCGAAATGGCGATTCGCTTTCAACCTTGGCTCAAAGGCAAAGGCAAAGCGTATCACTATTTAGCCGAGGTTGATGCGGGCACCTTTGTCGGTACGGACCGTACGGTCTACGGACCCTTTACTGCGATCAAAGAACCGACGGTCTCTAACGACGGCTCAAAGATCAGCTTCTTTGCTGAGGACAACGCCGGTTGGCACCTACATCATAAAGGTAAACTTGGCGCCGCTTTTGATCAAACCTTTGGCTTGGGCTTTACCGTAGTTGGCGATCATCCGCGCTACACGGTTCGGCGAGGCCAACAAGCAGCCACAGTGATCGACGACCAAGTGTTTCATAAGATTAAGGCCGAACAGATTAACCACGGCAAAACGGTGCATCATTTTGCAGGCCACCAAGATGATGGCTGGCACGTGGTCGTCAACATGAAGCGCAGTCAAGCCTTTGATAGCATCACCAAACTCACCTTTGGGCAGGACAACCACGCCGTCTTCGCTGAGGCAGAAAAAGAAGGACAAAAGCATTTGGTTCACCTCGAACACGGTGGTGAGTACACACTCGGCCCCGCTTTTGATGCCGTCTTTATGCCCACGTATTATCCGGACCCCGTTCGTCGCGGTGAGGTGACCATTGATGCAAGCAAAGTCACCATCAAGCCAACGAGTGAGAGCGAGAAGAGCGCCGATGACTTGGGTAAACTCACCCCCAAAACCAAACTCTACGCCGTGTACAGCTACACCCAATACGGACAAACCACGCGCATTGGGCATCGCCATGTTACTGCACGCGAGGGCGACACCTTTACGCTCAATGCGCCGTGGAGCGAGGGCTTCGTCAAAGAGATGAATCAAAAAGGAGCGACGCTCACCCTGCACACGGTCACGGTTCCTTATTCGTACCAAGTGCAAAAAGAAGGACGTACTCGCTACGTCTACAACAACCAAGTCTACACTAGCATCATCGGTCATCGCTACGGCGACAGTCGCACCCTTTATATGCAAGCGAAAGACAGCCTTGAGCGATGGATCACGAACACGACCGTTCATGGCGGGTTTGATTCAATCAGCTTTAAGAGCTTCGAGGATCAAACCGACAAAGAGCGCTATGTCTTGCGCGTCGAAGAGGGTAAGAAATCAGGGTATATCATCGGTGATCCAACCGGACTCAAAGAGGACTTTAAGCGATGGGATTCCACCACCAGTGTCGAGTGGGAGCCCGCCGGCGGCGAAAAAGTGCGCACCATCAAATGGCACGGCTCTGAAAACGGCAAAGCGTTCCAGGCTCTCGGTCATGTTCGCTACGATGCGATCGAAGGACTAGGAAAAACACCCAACCTCAAACACACTTGGTACATTGGCAAGCGCTCAGGGCGCTACAGTGTCAATATCGATGGTCAAGAGCACACCTGGTACAGCGAAATCCCCACACAGGAAGGAGGCGATCGAGTCACCTTTAAGGGCGCTAACGATACCGCCACTTATCAAGCGGTCAACCACTACCAAATCAACACCGATCTCTCGATTGATCAAAACAAGCGAAGTATTCATCGGCTCATTATTGGTGATAAAGAAACCGCAAAATTTCATGGTCTCGAGCTGTTGCAAACCAACGACCGGTTAGACGATACACATTATCTGGCTGAATCCAATGAAGGCTGGACTTATTATCGCGGTCACTCGGCGGTGAGCGCCACCTACAAAGACATCGCTTATCTACAAAAGTGGGAAGCGCCGAAACTCGACAAGGACGATAAGAAAAAGAAGAAGAAGAAAGCCAAAGAAGGCGAGACCGAGAAAGACGCCAAAGCTGAAGACAAAAAAGAAGAAGACAAACCCGAGCCCTTCGTCGTCGTCGAGCCGCGCTTTCACTTTATGGGTCAAGATGACAACGGCTGGGTCGAAGTCCACGACGGTGCTGAAGGGGTACGGTTCCGCGCCTTCTCATCGGCTCAACCGACCATTACTCGTGTCAAAAATGATGAGCTAGCAGACCGGTTCAAGCTCGTCTCGATCAGCGCCGAGTCGAAGGCTGGAAACGACAAGCTGCCAAAGGTAAAATACCTGCCCGATACTGGCGGCTTTGTGTACTCAGCAAAGAAAGGTTCGGATCATGTCTTAGTCCACTTGGGCCGAACCATGGTTCAAGCCGACAAGATCGAAGCGATCTGGAGCTATCAGTCGGGCAAAGTCGCAGCCAAACTCAAACGCGGAAAGAAGTTTCAGGCCATGTACGAGACGAACTTTAGCCCGCTCGCCAAAACATGGGATGGTCAAGTCATCCTCGATGGCGATCAGTTTGTCGCCAAGCTTGAGCTCGCGACCGATCGTAAAATGCTCTGGTCAAACAACGGGCAAACCAAAGCCTTCAAAGCGTATAAAACCGATCCCAAATCGGTGCACAACGACAAGGCATGGCAGGCGATCGTTGAAGGCTTAGAGGGCTCAGGTGATGGCAAAAATGGCGACACTCTAGCGGTCGCAGTCAACAAACAAGTCTTGGTTCAAGGCAGTAAAGTCATCGCCGTTGCCGATGAAATGGATGAAATCGCCAATACGGACTCGGACGCTGGCATCGTGATCCGAGTCAAAATCAAAGAAAAGACCGAACGAACGACCCGAGATTTGGTCAAAATCGTCACGCAGCTCAAAAAGCAAAAAGACCGCCTCAACAAAGACCCACTCGATGCGCTCGAAGAAGTCCTCGCTGTCTGGGAAGACTACGGCTTTGTTAAAGACGAAGACGGGAATCTGAGTGATGACCTAGACACCGTCTCTGAGACAAATGCTGAGCACGCCTTTGCCTTGCTCAAAGAAGCGCTCGCCGTAGATTTTGAAAAAATCGGCGATCAAAGTGGCGGCGGACGCGAGAAAATCAAAGCGTTGCTCGACCCGATCCGAACAGCTCTTAAAGAGGACCTTAAGGATAAATACCGCATCATGGTCAACGGCGAGATGGGTCCTGTCTTTGACGGGATCGAAACGGATTCAAATAACGTTCAGGTGCTTGGAACAGGCGGTCTGAGTCGAACCCTCTATAAAGGTAAAATCACAACCAATGGTGTTGATCGATATTACCTTGCGTCCAACGAGATGCGTTATGGGCCGCATGAAGCGCTCGGCGCCTTTGGCTGGGCGGTTGGCGGTGTGCCTTATGTTGTCACCACGGACGGTGAAAAGAAGACGCTCAAAATTGGTGATGACTGCATTTATGAAGGCTCAGAGATTAGCTCGTTTGTGCGCTTTGGAGAGCGCACCATGCTCGGCGCCACGCGAAGCAGCACTAAGGTGCTGTTCTACGATGGACAGCAGATCAATCAATACGTCGGCGCAAAAGGGGCGAAGAACAAGAAGCGCGTCAAAAACCAAGATCTGTTCCTCACCGCGCTCAAACTCGGTCATAGCTATGACCTTTGGGCGTCTAAGGTGCGCATCGCTCAAGCGACAACGATCTATGAGATGAAGCTGCACGAAGATGAAGAGTTTGGCGACTCGACGCTGCATTGGATTGAAGGTGACTTGGACCTCAAAACAGAGAAGATGCGCGTGCTTCAGCATCAGATGCCGATTCCACGAGTAGCGTGTACGGATCTTCAACCCATTGAAGAGTTAATCGGTAGCAAAGACGGCAACCTTGAGATTCCTGACCGCGCTGAAAAACCCCTGATCGGTACCGTCGGCATTATCGATGAAGATGAGGACAAACGCTTTGTCTTTACCAGCAACGACGGTCAGTCCTTCAACTTTGATCGCGGCGCCGCCAACACCAACAAGGTTAAGGAATGGCGTGCAGAGCGTGACGAATGGATCGGCGAGACGGTCGAGATCGAATGGAAATGCGTCTATCACAAGCCTGATGATCGGCGCGCTCGCAAAGTGGCTCGCCCTGAGCTCATGAAGATGAAAATCTACGAAGAAGAAAAGGAAAAAGGCGAAAAGACAGAGGCTGAAAAAGAGCAAAAATAAACCACCAACAGCAGCCACTGAGCGGCAGGACCAAACCGTGATTGCCTAGCGGCTTAGGGTCAACTATCAGCCCTTCGGAGGTGCTCATGCCCAAAGTCTTTCCATTCGCTGCGATCCGTCCTGACTCTAAAACCCTCGACCAGGTCCATTGCGCGCCTTACGATACCATGAACCGCGCCGAAGCGGCGGCAATGGCTGAAGGCAAACCCTTGAGTTTCCTTCACGTCGACCGGCCTGATATCCACTTCCCTGCGGACGCTAACCCACACGCGCCAGAGGTCTATCAGCGCGCTCGGGTCGAGCTCGACCGACTGCTCAATGAAGGCGCTTTACATCGGGATTTAGGACCGGTCTTTTCGATCTATCGTCAAACCATGAACGGGCGCCAACAAACCGGTCTCGTAGCAACGGCATTAGCGGCTGATTACGCATCCGGCGTCATCAAACGCCATGAGTTTACGCGACCGGACAAAGAAGATGACCGAGTCCATCATATCGAAGGTACCGGTTGTCAGTGCTCGCCGGTCTTTTTGGCTTATCGAAGCCAAAGTGATTTGGATGCCTTAATCGCTGCGCCGCAGGGCACGCCGCCTTATGTCGACTTTATTGATGACCTAAACGTGCGTCACGAACTCTGGATCGTTGAGGACGCTGCACACAGCGAGCAAATTGAAGCAGCCTTTGAGCCCGTCGATTATTTTTATGTCGCCGATGGGCATCATCGAAGCGCGGCAGCCGTGCGCATTGCCGATGCACATCCAAGCGAAGAACTCGCCCAGCGCTTCTTAGTGGTAATCTTTCCGCATACTCAACTGCACGTCATGGATTACAACCGTTTCGTCCACGACCTCAATGGCCATAGTCATGACGAGTTCGTGGCCGCTGTGAGCGAGCATTTTGAGGTCACGCGTGGTGGGGGCTCACCTCGGTCGGCGCGGCAATTCGGAATGTATTTAGACGGTGTTTGGCATACCCTAAGCGCCAAAGCGCATACCCACCGAGACATGGCTGCTGTTGACGCACTCGATGTCGCTATTCTGCAGCGCTATATCCTTGAACCCATACTCGGTATCAAAGACCCAAGGCGATCCAAACGCATCGAATTTATCGGGGGTATCCGCGGCATGGGTGAGCTCGAAGATAAGGTTCAAAGCAAACCGAACTCTGTCGCCTTTGCGATGTACCCCACGTCGATGAACGAACTGCTCGATGTCGCCGATGATGATGCCATCATGCCGCCAAAATCGACATGGTTTGAACCCAAATTACGCTCTGGGCTGTTCCTTAACCCAGTGCTCAGGTAAGCTCTAAGGACGATGAACCATTATCTCTTGCTTCAGTGCCGGCTACCTGACGACCCCATGCGGTTGCATGAGCAAGAGTGTGTCCAGCGAGCGCTCGGTTGTAGTGCAGATCAAATGAGCTCGGTCAATCTCAGCCAGCGCTTACCAACTAACCAAGAAATCGAAGCTGCTTCGGCGATGATGATCGGTGGTTCGGGTGCATTTCATGTGTATGATGACGAGCCATGGATCAAAAATATCGTCGGCTTTTGCGGTGAACTGCTCCAACAGGTGGATCGACCGATTTTAGGCATGTGTTTTGGTCACCAGGCGCTCTTGCTGGCGAGCGGTGCTCAGATCATTAAAGACGAGGACAAAGAAGAACTCGGCACCTATGAGATGCAGCTCACACCCGCCGGGCAATCGGACGAATTATTCCATGGAATGCAGGACCGGTTCTACGTTCAACTGGGTCATGTCGACCGAGCGATCAATCTGCCAAAGGGCTGGGTCAATCTAGCCGACTCCGCATTACAACCCTACGAAGCGGTGCGGCTGACTGGGCAGCCGGTTTGGGGATTTCAGTTCCACGCCGAATTAAGGATGGAAGACAATTTGTATCGCGTGCGGCATTACGCCGATCATTACGGCGCTGCTCGAGAAGAGGTCTTTGATCTTTTAGTCGCCAAGCACCGCCCATCGCCGATGGGCACCCAACTCATGCAACGCTTTGCGCAAATTGTATCCGAATTTTGGGAGACCCCAACATGCATCGAATCGCCTACGCCATCTGTCTCGCTCTAATTGCCTGCGGTCCCGCCGCTGGAGATGGAACGGGCAACGGCGAAGTCGATGCGGGTCCTGCTGCCACACCACTAGGACCCGAAGTCAACTTTGAGTGCCCCGATGGAGCCCCGTCGATAAGCAATGGTATGAACGAAAGCTGGCCCTACGGAGCCGCTCAGGGCGACACCCGTAGATTCCATGCGCTAATCCCGAACGTTGATGGCGACACGCCCGTGGGCGTTGTCTTTTCTTGGCACGGAATCGGACAGGACCTGGAAAGCTGGGTGCAAGGTACACGCGTCGATAATGCACAACCCGACTTTCCCTTCATCGTGATCAGCCCGCATGACAGCGGGATGATGCCTCAAGAGGACCCTCCGGGCCTTTATTGGGATATGCTCTACTCATCGCCTGGCGATGACAATCGCGAAGCCGAACTGTTTGAGAGTATCCTTGGGTGCCTGCTTCTTGATTACCGAATCGATACCAAGCGCCTCTACAGTGTCGGGTTCTCTGGTGGTGCTGTGATCACGAATATGTTGCAGGTGCGCTATCCCGATCTCTTTGCGGCAACCGCGCCGATGTCAGGCGCATGGTTCAGCGATCCCGCCCAGGTCGATTTAGTTGACCCCGATAATGTCGGCCCACAGTATTTACCGGGTCTTGGAGTCGATTGGAATGCCATGGGGCCGGGTCAAGAGACGATCTTACTAACGCACGGTGGCGCCGAAGACGACTACGCGTTCGAATACAGCATACTCAACGTCGACATCATCAACTTTGAACAGGCCAATCAGGCGGCAATTACCTACCTAACCGAGAATGGTCGAAACGTCATCGATTGCCCTCATACCAATGGACACCGCCAACACCCTGGCTTCTGGATCCCCGACTTGGTCGCCTTCATGAAGGCACACCCTTGGCACGAACCGTCACCCTACGCCGAAGATTTACCCGAACCGTTTAGCGGCGCCGGATGTCGGTTCTACGCTGCTGCGAGCCCATGACCCCCAAAAGCATTGCCGCTGGGCTCTTACTGCTTGCCGTGCTTACTGCGGTTTACGGTCCAGGGCCTCGCCAGAAATTGAGCCAAGAGGAGGCGCGCAAAGAGGCGCTTGTCGAACTGGTCAAAAGTGCGCGTGCAGGCGCCAAACCTGAACCCAACAAACCCGGCGAGATCACCTTCTCGCTCACGCCGCCTGAATTATGCCGACCCATTGGCGGCTCGTTCGGCAACCCCGAATCCGAATTGATGGTTCGAACATGGAATCAAGAACTCGCCAACTTCAAGGTCAAAGAGATCACAGGATGTAACTATGACCTCAAACCGGTTGCCTTTGAGTTAGTTGACGAAGATGAACGCTTTGGCTTTTATTTTGGTGAACAAGGGGTCGGGCCGAAATGGACGACAAAAATACCCTCTGCTCAGATCAAGCCGGATCTCAGAAGTCTTTTACCCGCAGCGCTCGCCGTCACCATCGCTGTCGGGTTTCGCCTCGTGGTTCCGGGGCTGATAGCCGGAATTGTTGTTGGCGCTATGGTCGGCGCTGACGGCGCATTCGGTGGAAGTCTTAGCGGTCTTTGGGCAGCGATCAACGATGCGTTTTCGAGCAAATGGAATTGGTGGATTTTAGTCTTTACCTTTGCGCTGATCGCGCTGGTCAGCATCGCTGAAGTCAGCGGCGGAATCGCCGGCATCATCAACAAACTCACGGCGCGAGTGAAAAGTCGCCGAGGCGCTGAGACCGCCACAGTAGCCCTAGGCGGCATGTTATTCTTTGATGATTACGCCAACACCATGGTGGTCGGCTCGACCATGAAACCGCTGACCGACCGATACGGCACCAGCCGCGCAAAACTTGCGTATTTGGTGGATTCAACCGCTGCCCCACTCGCGGGAATCGCCTTACTCTCGACCTGGATCGGCTATGAGGTCGGCCTCCTCCAAGACCTTAGCAAAGAGCTCAATCTCGGCATCGATGGTTATGCTCTATTTTTGTCTGCTGTTCCCTTTCGTGCCTACTGCCTAATCGCCTTACTCTTGGTCTTTGCTTCCGCCTACAGCGGTCGTGACCTAGGTCCAATGATCGTGGCACAGCGGCACCCCAAACATCCCGATGATCAACCACTCACTCAAACGACAACCAACACGCAACCTGCGGCGTGGCGCGCCGTTGGACCATTAGGGCTCACCTTTGCGCTCGTCTTCGCGGGACTGCTCTTCAAAGGCGCCGCTGGACTCAAGCATCAATTTGACCCGTGGAGCTGGTCAGGCTGGCGCGCAATTATGGGTGTTGAAGAGGCAAGCTTATTGGGTATCACGCTAGATATCGCAAGTATTCTCGCCTTGGCTTCGATCGTTGGCTTAATCGCCGCCTACGCAGCAGGGCTGCAGGCTCAAGTCAGCTCCAAAAATCTCAATCAAGCCATGCTACGCGGATTCAAAGGGGTGTCGCCCGCAGTCGCTATCTTGCTGTGCGCTTGGGTGCTTAGCTCGGTTAATGGAAGCATCGGCACTAAAGATGTTTTGGCTGGCTTTATAGCGAGCGACACCGCAGCGATCTGGTTCCCTGCAGCAACGTTTCTGCTCGCAGCAGCCACGAGTTTTGCCACGGGCACAAGCTTTGGGACGATGGGTATCTTATTGCCCACGCTGGTACCGATCGCACATACTGTGGGCGGCATCGACACCACCATTCTGGCCATCGCCGCGGTGATGGATGGAGCGATTTTTGGTGACCATTGCTCACCCTTGTCGGACACGACGGTGATGAGTTCAATCTCTACCGACTGCTCTCTTGACGAACACGTCCGTACACAGCTCCCCTATGCCTTATTAGCCATGAGCGCTGCGCTGCTGCTGTGTTACATCCCGGCTGGGCTGGGCTGGTTCGGTCCCATGCTTGCGCTCCCCTTAGGCGGTATCGCTGTGCTCTTAGTTCTTCGATGTGTCGGTCAACATACCGAATAATTTTATGGGATCTCAAGCGGCCACATCTGTTTTCAGCGGCTTCGACTCATCATGATCGATCGATCGATTTTCGCCGCCAAGCCACCTTGACCTTGCAAGCCTGACCAACGCGCTGTAGCGGGCGCCTCATCAAAGGAGCATATGATGAGCTTTGAAGCGGCTAAAGAGCAACTCACACCTCTTACCCCTGAGGGACGCCAATGGAAAGATGGCGAGGGTTACCTCGATCTGATTGAGAACGGGCAAGAATTTTCGCTCGGGCTTGGTGTGGTCGGCGATGAAGACGACGACAAAGCGTACCTGCTGGCTCGAGTCGTTCTGTACGCTGACTGCTTTGGTGAGGCGGAGACCGTTGATGAAGCGATGGTCTTAGAGCTTGCTGCTACCGCTCTTGGTCTACCCGAAGGTCTCGATTGCCAGGTCGGCATTGAAGTCTACGATGGCAGCACCGACGATTCAGGCGCGCTAGTTCCTGTTGAAGGAGATGGTGAAGTCGAAGTTGATGCTTTTGAAGTCCACTTTTCCCCGGAACTATCGATCGACCAACTCGACAACGATCTGCTCAAGAAACTGATCGAAGGCGCGCCTTATATCCTCCCCAGCGAGGAATAGTCTGCTGGGTATCATACTCATAGGTCCTCGCGGGGCGGGTAAATCCACCCTAGCCCCTCGACTTGCTCAAGCTCTGGGCTGGCGCTGTATCGACCTTGACCAAGAAATCGCGTGTCAGAACCAAACGGAACTGAGCGAGTGGATCAACTCCCACGGTTGGTCTGCCTTTCGCGCTCGTGAGCGAGAAGCGCTCGCAAAGGCCAACACTCAGAAGAACGTGGTTATCGCTTGCGGTGCGGGGCTTGTCGAGGATGCCGATAATCAAGCGAACCTTCGCAAAGCCGCTCACGTTGTCCTCTGGCTCGATATTAAACCAAAGGAACAAGAAGGACGACTTCGAGAAGACGCTTCACGGCCTCGCCTCGAGCCAAAATACAGCTTGATTGAGGAATTGCAGATCGTCGACCAACGGCGTCGAATCCTCTACCAAGAATTGAGTGATCAGCGATTCGACGCAGCAGTCAAACCCGACCAACTCCTCAGCAATTGCTTGGATTTTATCCAACAGCATCAGAACCAACCCAGACGAAATTAGAACCGCAGCAGTTGGCGGAGTTCCCAAAAGCTAAAGCCCAGTAAAAATCGTAATTCGCGTCGGTTGGGCTCAATGGACAAAATGGCTTCATCGCCATCGAGATCGAGCTCTTCATCGCCCATGATAAAAGTCACTGCTTGCTCACGCGTCAAACGTGCCAGTGCGCCAGGCGGTGTCCCGGATCTGGACTCATAAACGGGAATGAGATGGCGAAAAAGCAAATCCGAATAACGCATGTATTCGCGCCATTCGCCCGCATCCGGATTGACCGTGGCGAGCACCAAATCATCGCCTGCTGCATCCACTAAACGCATCGAATCCGGATTGGTTACCGCCGGGTCGCCTTGAATGAGTTGCACCATAACCGAAGCACGTTGCTCTCCAGCACCACGGGCCTGTCGCCATAACCAGGCTGCTCCTTCGCCCTCGGCATCACCCGCAAGCCATGCTTTACGCGCAGTGAACCGGTTGATGCCGTGAAAACCAAGCGGGGCATCGAGCAAACCGGCTCCCGGCCATAAGATCCCTTCATCAAACAAACCGTAGCGATTGCTCGGATCGTTACTCAACGGCGGAAGCCACGTCTCAAAAAGATCAGCCCAAGTGTCGCGATAACTCGATACATAAGGAATGTATCCGTCACCCGGAGGCGCCATCAACACCACGCGCCCAAGTCGTGGCTCATGAGCAGCCAACGTCATCCCATACCGTCCGCCGTTGCTGTGCCCAATGAATCCCACCCGCGCGGCGTCAAAATCAGATCGCCCATCTTGATCCAGGTCGGCACCGACATGCCCTTGGTCAGCAGCCGGCAAAAGCACGGTCATCAGCGCCATGAAATCAAGAACCGTCTGGCGGTTACCGTCGTGCATACCGATCATACCAGCGAACTCAGGCGCCGCCCAACTTCCATGCATCCCTTCGGGTAAACCATAGCGACCATCAGCATTGCTATCGACCGAGCGACCCGGTGTTTGTACATCCGCTGGCAAGGCGTTGACCAACGGCAATTGCAGTTCGGTCGCCGGACCCCCGCCATGACCCACGGCATCGATGACCACCGCTGCATAGCCAGCCGCACAAAGACGATCGGCGATTACCCACATATCATGCTGTAATCCGGCATAACCCGGTCCCAAAAACACCACGGGCCAACCGTTTTCTGGCCGTTCGCCACGCGGAATATACAGACTAAATGAAAGGTTCTCGACGCCTCCGCTTGATCGACCGGAAATGGTCATGGACTCTAGAATGCCCAAATCATTTCGCCAATTGGGCAAGGGTGCTCGGGCGTGAATTAACTCCAAGATATTTGAATCCAAACCACCATCGAGTTCGGCAAAACTTTGAACCGGTATAAAGAGCTCTTGAAAAACCTGCACCGTCGTACCCGCTGGCGCTTCAATTTCGGTTGATAAACTCCAGTCTCGATTGATCATGGCGTAACGCTGCTCGCCCGTTTCAACAGATCGAACCAAAGCAGCACTAGTGTTGCTCAAACGATTCATATCGAGCAATGGCTCTTCTTCGAGAACGCGTTGATTGTTGTCCGCAGCAACCAAATCAGCGATATGCAAACGCAGATAAAAACCGCGACGACCCGCCTCAATACCAAAGGCATTCCCTTGGCTCAAATCGCTGATCGGTGTGCGCCGCAAAACCTCAAGGGCGGGCACGCCGCCTTCCCAAGCTCGCCCGTCAACAATCGCTTGTCGGCGCATGGTCAACTCGACACCCAAACTTTGTACGGTGAACGGTTCGGCTGCGATCACCTCTTCACTTGCTGCGATTCGCTGCGCCAATGCATCATCACTCGGTGTCGCCCCCTCAAGTAAAGTTACATCCCAATCGCCGAGGACCTTATTCAAGACGACATAGTAGGTCGCATTGGGAACCAACGGAATTGCCGCGGCAAATTGAAGGCACCGACGCTCTCGATCGATCGTTATTTGAGTAATCGGTTGCTTGATTTGCTCAGCATCAAGCAATCGAATCAACCCTTCGGGTGGCGGCGTCTGAGGGAGCTCTTGAGTAAAACACAATCGAGCGACCGGACGCAGCGCAAAGCCATCAAGTCGGCGCTCAATCTGAGCGGTGGTGACATGGAAAAATCCGTCATCGCCATCGACGGTAGGCAGTCGCCAACCGCCAGCGTTTCGCCAATGATCAGATGGCCAAGGACGCCCCTCAATGGTTGCGGGCGCCGCTTCTAAGCGAAGCGCTAATGGCGGCCGTGGGCCCGCATCAAGCGGCCCCGAATCAACGCCTGGACTGCCAGCATCGCTGACTGTGACAGGATCCTGAACACAGGCGATTAAGCCGAGTAACCCTAAACCGAGAACTCGACACCGCATGACTTAGAACCGATAGGTAATGTCTGCTCCGAGAATCTCACGCGCCATTTGAGCACTAAACACGCGATCTTCGGACTGACCTTCACCGACGGGGCGACTCATGGTGCGCAACCCACTCAGCGATACCATGTAACGCTTATAACCTAAGGTCAGGGTAATCGGCACTTTGGGCGCTTGAACCCATAGACCCACTCCCCCGCCGTACTGCAATGACGGCCAAGTAAAGGACTCGGAAGGGTCACGCCGAGGCGTTCCTGTGCCCGCGATCGCATCACCATTCTCATTGGTTTCAAATTGAAGATTGTGAACGGTACCATGGCTCAAGTTCAAGCCCATAAACCCGCCAACATAAGCGCCAACAGGCGCAGCTCCAAACTGTACATCCAAGCGACCATCGAGTTGAATGAATCGAATGTATTCGTACTTGTACCAGAACTGTTCTCCAGGCTGATCGGCGCGCGTGGGATCGGCACTATTTTCATCCAAGTGCGTCAAACGGATCCACGCTTCTTCGCCGCCATCTTCGCCAGTCACCGTGTGCGCGGGCAACGAACCCCCACTCACACCGACGCCCAATCGAATCCCAGGAGTTCCCAACGGAAGGCGTAACTGGGCAACCAAGGACACCGCGTTACCTGCAGAACCCACCTCACCATTTTGATTAACCAGCGACGGTCCAAAACTCAGACCGACTTCTCCGGCTAAACCACCTTTTTTCCAATCATCGATTCGTTTCTGCTCGTCCGCTTTACGCTTTTTCGCGTCCGCTTCAGCCTTAGCAGCGAGTTCCGCAGCGTTGGCTTCTTCGGCCTTGCGTAACTTTTCAAGCGCAGCCTGCTTTTCTGCTTCGATCTTTGCGACTCGAGCCGCCTCTTCAGCTTGTTGCTTTTCGAGTTCAGCCTGCATCGATTTTCGATCGGCGTCGGCCACAACTTTCCAGGGTGCAAGCCCTGTCAGTCCCTTTGGCGCTTCTGCCTTTTTCGCTTCACCCACTTCGGGTACGACCATCGTCGATGGAGCTCCATCCACTCGGGGTTTATACTTATGTAAGCCCTGACTCATTTCGGTCACCGCTTGACTCACAGACATGAGATCCAAGACAGGAAGCACCATAGAGCGCTCTTTGCGCGCGGCGAACGCCCCATCGGCACGCAGGCCACGAATCCACACCGTCACCAACCCCCCTTTTTCGCCAAGAGGTTTGATGCGTACCCGCGCAACCCCGCCGAGCGCCGAAAAAGCTCGGCGCAACGTTTCGCCGCACACTGCCCCTTCGCAGCCGGCTTGAAGCAACGAGCGCAACTGGACGCCGATCGGGTCGCGCAACAATTTCTTACCGGACAAATCAACGAGGTTACCATCTTGTAATCGTCGACTGACCAGTCGTTGCTTCTCGAGATTCGTCGCCAGCGCGGCTACTGCCGCTAAACGAACATCTTCACTTGCTGTCTTGGCCTTGGGGCCAAGCACAAGAATGCGGTTATTGGTAGCGCCAGGAACAATGGCGGCGAGAAGAACTGCGACCTGAATCAACAAAGAATCGCCCTTTCTTGAGGACCGCTACGCGGTGTCGACTTGCGGGGGACGCTGTCACGTTCCCAACGCCTGGTCAAATACCCTACATGACATGAACGACAAATACCGCTAGTCGCCGCACACAAGGAGATGGCCATGGTCAAGGTTCTCGATAAAGGTTTCATCGATGTCGTCGACGTCATGGGTAGTGATTTAAGCGTCGTTAATGCGGCGCGTGTGAGCTTTGGCAAACGCAAAGACGAGATGACTGCCGGTGATGCAAAACTGATACGTTACCTGTGGACGCATATGCACACTTCACCCTTTCGCCACGCCAGTATTCAGTTCCACTTAAAAGCACCAATTTTCGTCCTTCGCCAGTGGATGAAGCATCAAGTCGGTTGTGCCTGGAACGAAATTTCTGGCCGCTACGTCGTCTTCGAGCCCGATTTTTACATTCCGGATAACTGGCGAGAACAGCACGAAAGTAACAAACAAGGATCGAAAGGGTCGGTCGCCGACCAAGCCCAAGCCACTGAGCTCTATGAGGCCACCCTCAAACAACAATTCGATGCCTACAACGCACTCTTGGCTCAAGGCGTCTGCAAAGAACAAGCGCGTATGGTCCTACCCGTGGCCACCTACTCGGAATGTTATTGGACGTGTTCCTTACAAGCGATCATGCATTTCTTGAGTCTGCGTCTCGATGCCCATTCCCAATGGGAAATCAGACAATATGCGGCGGCGGTTTTTGCGCTGGTCAAAGAACGCTTCGCCATCAGTCTCGAACAGATGCAACTCCCCGAAGACATCGAACTCCCTGAACTCTAGGAAGATCCCATGTTGGATATCAACATCATCCGTAACGAAACTGAGCGCGTCAAAGCTGCGGTCGCTCGTAAAAAATTCGCCGTCGACATTGATGAACTCTTGGACGTCGACGAGCAACGTCGAGAGCTTGCTGGTCGAATTGATGATCTAAGGGCAAAGCGAAAAACAGTATCGGGCTCTATTCGAGACCTTGAAGGTGATGCCAAAGCCGAGGCGATCGAGCAGGGGCGCGTCCTACGCGAACAAATCGGAGAACTCGAAGACACGCAACGACAAACCGAATCCCGCTTTGATGAGTTGATGTTGCTGGTACCTGGTCTTCCAGTTGAGGGCATCCCAGATGGAGCGAGCGACGAAGACAATCTCGAAATTCGACGTGTCGGCGAGCTACCTGACTTTGCATTTGAAGCCAAAAATCATGTGGAGTTGTGTGAGTCCTTAGGCTTAGCCGACTTTTCTCGAGCCGCTAAGTTTGCAGGCGGGCGTGCATATCTTTTGACCGGTCACGGCGCGCTCCTGGAATACGCCGTTACCCGTTTTGCTATGGATCTTCTCATGCAACGCGGATGGAGCCCGATGGTGGTTCCCCTTTTGGTCAATGACAAAGCGATGTTTGGTACGGGTTTCTTCCCCCATGGTCTTGAAGACACGTACCAACTACCCAACGACGACTTATACCTAGTCGGCACCTCTGAAGTCAGTTTGGTCTCTATTCACCGTGATGAAGTTCTAACCGCCGAAGCGCTGCCTATTCGCTATGCCGGTATGACCACCTGCTTTCGTCGAGAGGCGGGTAACTATGGTCGAGATACTCGGGGTTTGTATCGAGTCCACCAGTTCCAAAAAGTCGAACAGGTCTCGATCATCGAAGCCAATGAAGACGCGAGTGAAGCCGAACATTATCGATTGCTCGATAACTCGGAATCGATTCTCAAAGCTTTAGGCATTCCCTACAGAGTGGCGCTCGCGTGCACGCAAGAATTAGGAATGGGACAAGCGCGTAAACACGAGATCGAAAGCTGGATGCCCAGTCGACAAGCCTACTGCGAAACACACAGCTGCTCAACGATGCACGACTTCCAAGCGCGCCGAAGCCGCATTCGATACCGACCCGAGGCTCAAGCCAAACCTTTATTCGCCCATACCCTGAACAATACCGCTATTGCGAGTCCACGGTTTTTGATTCCTTTGCTCGAACTCAATCAGCAAGCAGATGGGTCGGTTGTCATTCCTGAGCCGTTACGAGCCTATATGAACGGCATCGACGTCTTGGAGCCAAAGTGAGCCGCTTGACGCATGTCGACAGTCAAGGGACGGCGCAGATGGTCGATGTGTCAGCAAAAGAAAAGAGCATGAGAGAAGCTGTTGCCATTGGGCGCATCGATCTTAATCCAACGACCATCGAGCTACTCTACGCGGGTGAACTACCAAAAGGTGATGCACTCGCTGTTGCTCGTATTGCAGCAATTCAAGCAGCCAAAAAGACCGCTGATCTGATTCCACTTTGTCATCCGCTGATGATCGATAACGTGCACATCGATTTCATACGTGAAGAGCGAGCTGTCGCTCTGAAAGTGCGAGTCCGCTGCTCCGGCAAAACAGGTGTTGAAATGGAAGCATTAACGGCTGTTTCCGTAGGCCTTCTCACGCTTTATGATATGGTTAAGGCCGTCGAACGATCCGCTCATATCGATAGTATTTGCTTACTCGCAAAAAGTGGTGGAGCTTCAGGTTCTTGGTCACAACCTAAGGACTAAAGCTTACACAAATTGACCAACACAGGTGACTGCTCTGTATTAACATTGTGGGGCTTGCATCGAAGACCCGCGCAGTCAGCATCGGTACAACAAGTATCAGAGCACCGGTTGTCCAGACAACTCGATGACAAACAGTCGCTGTCGGCTTGACAAGCGGCACCGACCCGCCCTTGACCTGCGCCTTGTCCACGACCACAGATTTTGATGATGACCTGACCACGTTCATCAATAATGGTTGGGTTGCAGGCAAGACCCGGACTACAATCCGCAGCGCTACAACATAACGGTTGGCATTGACCGGTCTCCTCGTTTTGACCGGTCGTGTTGTCGCAGATTCCCGACCGGCAATTGTGATTATTCAAAAAGCATTCAGAACCATTTGGGGCTAAACCAATTGCACTGGCGCACAATCGGGCGATCGAGCCATTTTGGTCCAGCGCCATCGCCATGCACGATTGGATGTTGCCGCAGTGATTGTCGTGCGTGCAATCGGGCCGACAACGGGCGTTTGCGCAAATTCCTGAACGACATTCCGCCCAACTTTGACAGACCTGTCCCTCGACCGACGATAAGGGACCACCGGCGCGCGTCGAAGGCACACAAAAACTCATCGCTGAACCCAATAATGTCGTGCACATCGACGCTAAAGGGCAGTCCTCACTTTGACCACAAGGCTCCGAGCAAAAGACTTGTTGATTCCACATGCCCGCGAATCCACTTTGGCATTGAGATGCTGCGGTAGCGGTTTGACCATAGGCGAGATGACCTTGCTGTCCCCGCGGCACGCACTGACCATTTTGGCACGTTTGGCTTTGCGGGCAATCGGCATCAGCGTTACACCCGCCTTGTTGTTGCGTCACGCAGCGACCGTTTTGGCAGCGCTGATCCTGCGGACACTCTCGGTCAGAGGTACACGCATCAGAGTCGTCGACACAGCGTCGATCAACACATTGTTGACCCACCGCGCAGTCACCATCGTAACTGCATGCGTTCGCTTGCCCTCCCTCGCACCGATTCGCTCGACAATTTTGTCCGTCCTGACAATGGCGGTCGGTTGCACATTCAACGCAACGTCCTTGAGTGCAAACAGGCGCATCACCAGGGCAGTCTTGGTTGCGCTCACACTGGGTTTGTGACCCTACGCAGCGATTATTTTGACACTGTTCATCGGCACCGCAATGACTGTCTTGAACACACTCAAAGCACTGATCATCAACACAATGAGGGGTGTCGCTCGCGCACGGTGGATCGCAAGAACCACCGCCACACAAGCCAAGCCCCGTCTCATCGTTGATCGACTCGCAATCTTGTCCCTGTGCACACGCTTCACGAGTCCAACACTGACCACCTGTCAATTCGGTGCATTCGAAACGGGGTTTGGCGCAATACATCTGTGCGCCACAGTCTTGATGACGCTGACACGGATTACCCACTTGCGGAGTGCGGCATTCACCCTGACTACAGACCATGCCCGTGCGACAATCCCAAGCGCCCTGACACTCGTTTACGATCGGTTGGCAGGCACCTCGCCGGCACACTTCACCGCCACCGCATTCTCCATCGTTGACGCACGTACGAACACTGTTTGAACACGTGCCTTGGTGGCACACCAAGCCGACAGCACAATCGGCGGATGCGGAACAAGAGTCCCCATCTTGAGCCGGTCCACAAGCCATCACACCAAAGAGGGCAGAAATCGAAATCAAAAGCCAAGTCATGCGCCGCATAAAAGACTGTTCTTCCTCTGAGTTGATGCGTAGTGGGGCGGAAACCCTATGCCATAGGCAGCGCCAGAGAGCGAGTTCAGTCACATGATCAAGCGCGGACCGAGCGAAAAAGAGCAATGGGCACTCATGGCTCGATACGGCACCGTGGGTATTGAAATGGGGCTTTGCGTGATCTTTGGCTGGTGGTTTGGCACCACCGCCGATGAGTGGTTCGATTCGGCACCCTATGGTCTCAACTTCGGGTTGTTCTTTGGCGTCGCCGCCGCGTTCAATGCGCTCTGGCGCATGTACAAAGTCATGACTACCGAACACGAGCTCGATCAGCACGAGTCAGACAATGCTCCTGACCGCTGATCAAACGCGCGCGATCCGCCTGTTCGAGAAGGCTAATCTTCTCTGTGCCGTTTTGATGCTTCTAGGTGCGACGGTTCTCGGTTTTGGCCACCTTGTGCCTGGCGGCCTTGTGGGCGCTGCTGCGGCTGCAGTCAATATCCGCCTAAGTCGCCGTATTATCCAAAGATTTCTACAATCTGAACACCGCAACAAACACTCAACCTCTAGGCAACTCACCTTTAAGGCTTTTTGCGTGCTTGCTTGTGTTGGAGGGGTCGTGTACCTGCGCCCCGAACTTGCCGCGGGAGTAGCGTTGGGATTCACCTCAATTCTGCCGGCGTCATTGATTTTAGCAGTGAGTTATATCTCAAGTAGGTTGGAGTAATC
>CACGMS010000007.1 GCA_902574205.1 uncultured Candidatus Hydrogenedens sp.
GCTTTGCGGCGATCGTCGCTGCTGCTGCAAATAGCCGGTCTTAGAAGGAGAAATAATGGGCACGTTTCTGACCATTCTACATGTCGTCATCTGTTTGGTTTTGATCGGCGTCGTGCTTCTGCAAAGTGGTCGCGAGGGTGGCGGTGATATTGGCGGCGGCGGTGGCGGCGGCGGTTTGAAGCCGGTTCAGTCGGGTAATAAGTTCATGGAACGGTTGACCAGCACCATGGCCGTTATTTTCATGATCACATCCATCGTCCTTGCAGCACAGGGTGCAGGGACTTCGGTGATGCAGGGTGAAAAGAGTGACGCTCCTGCTGCCGTGGGTGGCGACGTCGAAAAGGACGAAGCGGCCACCACTGCCGTAGAACTTGACGATCAAGCGAAAGAAGAAGCGCCTGCAGATGATGCGAAAGCCCCAGCTGCAGATGACTCGAAGGCAGCGCCTCCCGCAGCAGCTCCCGCAGCTAGTGACGAGTCGAAAAACGAGTAGATTGTTCAGTACTTCAACGTACTGGCGCGGGTTTCGGTTGACCGTTTGCTTTGGTTTCCCTAGAGCCCGCACCGCCTGCCGAGGTGGCGGAATTGGTAGACGCGCTAGATTAAGGATCTAGTGGGGAATACCCGTGGGGGTTCGAGTCCCCCCTTCGGCACCAAGAGGACGCATTTTTGTGCGTCCTCTTTTCGTTTTTGCGTTCAGCGGTTAGCGCCAGTTTATGATCAAAAATACCTACACCGCCCGATTCGCTGTTCTTCTGCTGTTACCAAGCTTTGCCTGCGTAACTCCCGGGCCACCTGTACCTGCGCCGCCAGCGGTTGCGGATGGATTGAATCTTAAGCCCAACAGTGCAGATCAGCGAGCGGCGACGGATTTGTTGGTTAAGCTGATTCAAGCCGATACATCGAACCCTCCGGGGAACGAAGGTTTGGCCGTTACGGTCTTGAGCGAGTTCTTTAAAGCGCATGGCATCAAGACGCGCGTGCTCACGCCCGATGGCTTGGAAGATCGACCGATTTTAGTCGCGGAGTTACGAGCGCCAAGGCGATTCAAGAAGCCCATGATTTTGTTGGGGCATACCGATGTGGTCCCGGCTAACCCTAAAGCCTGGAAAAATGGATTAGGTCCCTTCGTTGGGCGTGAACAGGATGGCTACATCTGGGGGCGCGGTGCGCTCGATATGAAAGGCATGTTAGCCGTACAAGCGATGAGTATGGTGCTGATCAAGAGGCACTTTGAGAAATCAAAGACCCACAAGCTTGAGCGCGATGTCTTCATGGTGGCGACGCCCGATGAAGAAGATGCGGGCTTGGGCGCCCAATATGTAGCCGACAATATGGAGAAGCTTTTTGGGGATCGAGCGGAGTACGTGATCAACGAGGGCGGTATTGGTCTTCGAGATCTGATCACCCAAGGGCAAAACATATGGGCTGTTAGCGTTGCTGAGCGTGGTAATGTTTGGATTGAGGTGAGCGTCAAAGGGGAGACAGGTCATGGGAGTCAGCCCTGGGATGGTTTTGCAGTTCAAAAGCTTATCGATGGGATCGCTCGTTTGCGTCGGTCTCCGTTCCCGGTGCATCTGAATCGAGCCACCCGAGAAATGCTCCGACGCACTGCACCTGCAGCGGGATTTCCTCGTGGGTTCATGATGGCTCGTGCCTGGCTGGTCAAAGGAAGTTTGACCTCGAAGCGGTCGACCAACGCATCGGTTCGAAACACCTGTGTTGAAACAGGACTTAGAGCAGGGGGGCCGCGCCCCAATGTGATTCCGCCAAAGGCTAGCGCCACATTTGATTGTCGCATTCTGCCCGAGCGAGACCCTGAACAGTTGGTTGAGGCGGTTCGACATAAGCTGGGAATCGATGAGGTTGAGATTAAGGTCATCTCGAAGCGGCCAGGAACGCAGAGCGAATGGACCAGTCAACTGTTTGGAGCTTTTGAGCGACATCTTCCTGCTGATGGACGTGATGTGGTTGCTCCTGTGGTGAGTCCGGGGTCGACGGATTCGGCTTGGTTTCGCCTTAAAGATGTACCCTATGTTTATGGCATCGCTCCCTTTATGATCTCGCAAGCTGATTTGGCGACGATGCATGGTGTGAATGAGCGAATAGCGGTCTCCGAATTGCACGCTGGAGTCGCTCGTTTAACACGGATTGTTGCGGATATTGCTGGGGCTCTTCGACCCCAATTCAAGGACTAGATAATGCGCTTAGCTGCAGTTTTATGGATCGGTCTGAGTTCGTCGTCGGTCTGGGCTCAATACGCTCCCAATTCCACCGGTTTGGGGGTGATGACGGTCGCTGGTAACGATACCCTCAGGCTGGATACCCAACTGGGTGTTGGTCTTATGGGAACCAGGCAGATCGGGGTGGGTTCATGGAGTTGGATATATCGTGGCATCATCGCGGCGACGACCGCCAATTTTGATCGCAATCAGACAACCTTTCTACCGGCTTGGATTGGTACGGGTTTGCGTTACGATTTTATGGATGACCGCTTTCGGCCCTTTGTTGTGGCGAGCGGTACCTACTACCAGCTCACGAATGCGCCCGCCGATTTTGAAGCCGGCACTTACATGGTTGGAGCGAGCCTTCGCGCCGGGATTGAACATTACATCGCTTCTGAAATTAGTGTACAACTCGATTTCGGTGGCACGTGGTTTATACAGCTGGATCGCACGGATCCCGTAACCCTAGATGCTGTCGTGGGCGTTAAGGTGCATTACTAGAACTGAAGGACTGGAAGCATGCCGTTGGATTCAGAGCAAATCGAGAAGCAGATTCTTCGTTTTCAAGACGAGTTGTTTGATCGCGGTTTGCGGCTAACCAAACAGCGTGAGCAGGTCTTTCGAATTGTTTTGGGGGCTGAAGGCCATCTAAGCGCTGAAGATCTTCATCGCCAAGTGCGCGAGCAGAACCGGTCGATTGGTTTTGCTACGGTCTATCGAACGCTCCGTGTTCTCGTGGATTGTGGTTTGATCGAAGTCCGTCAATTTGGTGATGGGGTGCAGCGGTATGAGAGTGCCGCCGGTGATCATCATGATCACATGATTTGTGTCGCTTGCGGCGAGGTGTTCGAGTTTGAAGATGATGAAATCGAACGCTTACAAATCAAAGCAGCCGAATCTCGTGGATTTGAAATTGTGAGTCATCGTTTGGATATCTATATTCGCCGCTGCGACTCGCCCAAGTGTGGTCCGCTGTCGAAACGGCGTTTGAACCATCGATAGGGGTTTGCAGCCAGAGGCTGGTAACGCTATTGTCTAGCTCCAAAGGAGACGTTATGCGATGTAGTGCCTTGATGGCGATGGCGACCTCTGTGTTGCTCGCCTTGCCTGCTCACGCGCAACGATTATTCAAAGTCGAAACGATGTCCGACCAAAACTGCCGCGTGGTGGAGCATAATAGCATTACAGGGGATGATGCTGGCGGCATCGCTGTATCGGAACAGAGGGTATACTATAATGGCGATACCGCAGCTGGTGAGTTCAACCTTAGTAACCTAGGCAATGCGCGACGGGTGTCAGGAAGCGCTCGTTATTCGATGATTTCCAACCTTTATAACGGCAAGCTTTACGCACTATGGAACCGTCAACGCAATCAACCGGTTTCGACTCGTACTACTATGCTTGGCATGACATTCGATGCGCTCAAAGAACTGGATAACGACCTCAATCCGACTCAGAACATGATCACCTTGTCTCAAGGCATTAATCTTTCCCGTTCGTATTCGAGTACGGGCCATGTCTTGCTGGCTGGTTACCATGCGATGGGCATTGGGACCTACAATGGTCGTTGGTATGTGATCAGCTTTGAAAACGGTCAGGTCACCGATGTTGGTCCACGGGGAGCGACCCGTGCCTATCATTGTGAGAGCTGGGCGAAGTGGGGTGTTCTTGAATACTACGATGATCAGTTTTATGCCTTGTTTCGTACCTATCTTCAGCAGAACTTTTCTCGGGTCAACATGAGCAGCGGACAGAGGGTCGCTTCGTTTGCCTTTCGGAGCCTGGGCGATATGTGTTCGTTCTCGGTTTCTCCAGAGTTGCAAAAGTGGTACTTTCAGCATGAATCACGTTCGCAGTTTGGTGGGAGATTGGAGAGTGTGGGCTTTTGCGATGCGACGATCATCACCAATCGTCCGCCGATATGGACAGTCCCCGGCCCGCTGACCGTCTATGCCGGTCAGATGCTGCGAGCGAACGTGGGCGTGGTTGACGCTGACGACGACCAATTGGAGGTTACGGTTCGAGGTATGCCATCGGGAGCGATTTGGAATCGACAGGCGGGTAAGTTTCGTTGGCAGCCAACGCTCGCTGATGCCGGCGAACATAGTGTTCGGTTCGGCGCGCAAGAGATTCGTGACGATGGACAAGAGCCGTTGTCGAGTGAAGCCGAGTTCGTGATCAACGTGATTGGGCTCAACCAAGCCCCTGAGTTCATTACGGCTCCACCAGCCGCTTCGATCGCTCAGGGGGATGTGTTTAGGTACGAGATGTTTGCTGCCGATCCTGAGGCTGCCGGCGAAGTCGTTTATGGGCTCATTGAGGGACCTCCCGCCATGACGCTTGAAGGCAATGTCTTGTCCTGGACTGCTGATTTGCGACCGAGTGAGACCGCCGATGTGCGCGTCTTTGCGGCAGACATTGAAGGGAACCGTGGTTACCAGAGCTTTAGTATTGGTGTGGATACGCACCCTCAGGCGCCGGTTGCGGTCATTGTTGCACAGGACTCGGAGCTCGGTCCGGGCCGCGTGCAACTGAGTGGCGTTCCAAGTTACGCCATGGGTGACCGAGTGCTGACTTATGATTGGCAGTTGGTCAGCTACCCTGAGGGTATTTTACCGCCGCCAGTCGCTTCGGCTACTGCGCCTGTAACCAGTGCGCTTTTGCGCTCTAAAGGTGTGTATAGGTTTGAGCTTCAAGTCCATGATGGTGAGCTTTTCTCCAATATTGTGGGTATCGATCTCACCGTGATCAACGTGGCACCTGTTGCCGTCGTTGGTGAGCCTATCGAGTTCGAAATTTCGGATGGCAACGAGATTGCAATTACGCTCGATGGTTCCGAGTCGTACGATGCCAACTCTGAGGATTCGGTGAACTGTGTTTGGGCTCAGTCCGAAGGACCGACGGTAACTCTTGAGGAGCCTGATTCGTTGGTTACCCAGTTTGTCGCGATGGAAGCCGGTGATTATGCGTTTACGCTGACTTGCAGCGATAGCGAACTTACCGGGGAAGCCGTATCGCTGGTTGTTACGGGTACGTTAACTGAACCAACGAATACCGGGGTTACGACAAGGCCGCCTGCGACGCCGGATGATGGATGCAGCTCGATGGCTGTTTCCACCTGGTTACTTTTCGCTTTAGCTGCGCTCCGAAGACGACGTAAAACCGCCTGATTGCCATGGGGGCTTGAGCCTTGGAGTTGGCTATGGAATCCTAGGGGAGACCTTCCTCTAAGGATTGCCCGCATGCGCGTCTTGCTCGTTCTGTCGTTCTTCTTATTCTCTTCGGTACATGCGTACGCTGCTTCAGGTGGTCCTGATGCGAGCGGGTATCGCTGGGTTGATAGCAATGAGCCGGGCGGACCGACGTTCAACTATGAAGCTGTTAATGGATCTCGTGTTTCATTTGCCGATGATTCGGTGTCGGGGCCTTACTCCATTGGATTTCCCTTCCGCTATTACGGTCAGACCTACTCGCAGTTTTGGGTGAGCTCGAATGGATTCATGACATTCGTTCGTCCGTCTGGTACTGGTCACGGATGTTGTAACGGCTATAATTTAGGCGGTCGCCAGGGTTTTGCGACAATGATTGCTGGCTACTGGACTGACCTCCTTGGCTCGGCAGGGATCTATCGGACCCGCGGCGAAGCCGGACGCCGAGTTTTAGTCTTTCAGCAGCAGGGTCGCGAGTACGGGGCGGTTCCAGAGGTTCAATATCAAATTAAACTTTATGAGAGCTCTGGGCAGGTTGAGATCCATGTTCGCACTGCGGGAGTGCAGAGGCACAATGCTGCCGTCGGTATCCAAAACCAAGACCGTGATGTGGGCTTGACGTATCGCAGTGGTCGCTTTTCGCTCAACAACACGGCGATTCGGTTTATGAGTAACAGTCCGCCTGTATGGACAATCCCTGCGCCTTTGACTGTCTATGCCGGTCAGATCCTTCGCGCGAATGTGGGCGTCGGTGACGCTGACGACGACCAATTGGAGGTTATGGTTCGAGGTATGCCATCGGGAGCGATTTGGAATCGACAGGCGGGTAAGTTTCGTTGGCAGCCAACGCTCGCTGATGCCGGCGAACATAGTGTTCGGTTCGGCGCGCAAGAGATTCGTGACGATGGACAAGAGCCGTTGTCGAGTGAAGCCGAGTTCGTGATCAACGTGATTGGGCTCAACCAAGCCCCTGAGTTCATTACGGCTCCACCAGCCGCTTCGATCGCTCAGGGGGATGTGTTTAGGTACGAGATGTTTGCTGCCGATCCTGAGGCTGCCGGCGAAGTCGTTTATGGGCTCATTGAGGGACCTCCCGCCATGACGCTTGAAGGCAATGTCTTGTCCTGGACTGCTGATTTGCGACCGAGTGAGACCGCCGATGTGCGCGTCTTTGCGGCAGACATTGAAGGGAACCGTGGTTACCAGAGCTTTAGTATTGGTGTGGATACGCACCCTCAGGCGCCGGTTGCGGTCATTGTTGCACAGGACTCGGAGCTCGGTCCGGGCCGCGTGCAACTGAGTGGCGTTCCAAGTTACGCCATGGGTGACCGAGTGCTGACTTATGATTGGCAGTTGGTCAGCTACCCTGAGGGTATTTTACCGCCGCCAGTCGCTTCGGCTACTGCGCCTGTAACCAGTGCGCTTTTGCGCTCTAAAGGTGTGTATAGGTTTGAGCTTCAAGTCCATGATGGTGAGCTTTTCTCCAATATTGTGGGTATCGATCTCACCGTGATCAACGTGGCACCTGTTGCCGTCGTTGGTGAGCCTATCGAGTTCGAAATTTCGGATGGCAACGAGATTGCAATTACGCTCGATGGTTCCGAGTCGTACGATGCCAACTCTGAGGATTCGGTGAACTGTGTTTGGGCTCAGTCCGAAGGACCGACGGTAACTCTTGAGGAGCCTGATTCGTTGGTTACCCAGTTTGTCGCGATGGAAGCCGGTGATTATGCGTTTACGCTGACTTGCAGCGATAGCGAACTTACCGGGGAAGCCGTATCGCTGGTTGTTACGGGTACGTTAACTGAACCAACGAATACCGGGGTTACGACAAGGCCGCCTGCGACGCCGGATGATGGATGCAGCTCGATGGCTGTTTCCACCTGGTTACTTTTCGCTTTAGCTGCGCTCCGAAGACGACGTAAAACCGCCTGATTGCCATGGGGGCTTGAGCCTTGGAGTTGGCTATGGAATCCAAGGGGTACCTTCCCTGAAGGAACGCGTTCATATACGTTGTACCAGTTCTGTTGTTCCTCTTCTGCTTGTCAACTGCGTACACCGGATCGATCGAAGGGTAGCGATGGCAGGTCATAGCAAATGGGCGAACATCAAACATCGTAAGGGTCGCCAAGACGCCAAACGTGCCAAGTTTTGGACAAAGATTCTGCGCGAGGTCCAAGTGGCTGCGAAGTTGGCAGGACCGGATCCTGATTCCAATCCCAGGCTTCGAGTCTGTCTCAATGATGCACGAAGCCATAATATTCCCAAGGATACGATCAAACGAGCGATTGAAAAGGGTGCAGGGTTAGCCGGAGGTGAGGACTTCGTCGAGTTGGTCTATGAGGGCTATGCCCCTGGTGGTGTGGCTATGCTGGTCGAATGTTTGAGTGATAACCGAAACCGCACAGCGGCTAATGTTCGGTCCATATTTAGTAAGGCGGGTGGCAACCTGGGCGCAGAAGGCTCGGTTGCTTATCTGTTTAATAAACAGGGGAAAATTTGGTTTGATGCCGAATCCTGCGTGGACTTTGATGAAGTGATGATGGGCGCACTTGAGGCAGGTGCTTTAGATGCCGAAGAAGATGATGGAACCCTTGAGGTGACCTGCGGTGCTTATGACCTTCCGAGTGTCCAAGAGGGACTTGAAACAACGGGCTATAAGCCTAGTCGGTCCGAAGTCGTTCAGGTGCCGGCAACGACGGTCGCAGTGGATGTTGCGACGGCAAAAAAAGTCATGTCGCTTATCGATAAACTTGAAGACGATGATGATGTCCAGCGTGTCAGCAGTAATCTCGAACTGACCGCTGAGGTTGCGGAAGCACTCGAGCACCTGTGAGTCGCCGATTAATTGGTTTTGATCCTGGATCTCGGCTTTGTGGTTGGGGCGTAGTCGATGCCGAAGGCCGCAAAATTCGTCATGTGGATAATGGTGTCATCGTTCTGCCAGCCAAGAAACCATTGACTGAGCGAATTGCTATTTTGGTCCCCAAGGTGCGTGAGTTGATCGCTATTTATCGACCGCATCGTGCAGCTGCTGAGCAGATCATTTTTGTACGCAACGTACGAGCCGCGGTTGCCCTTGCGCAGGTGCGAGGTGCATTGGTTGCAGCGTGCTCCTTATCGGATCTCGCGGTCGATGAATATGGACCTACGGAGGTTAAGAAGGCGATAACCGGCCGCGGTCGTGCGGCTAAAGAGCAGGTGGCCGAAATGGTGATGCGATTACTCAATTTGCCTGAAGTCCCTCAGGAGGATGCGGCCGATGCGCTGGCGGTGGCCTTGGCAGGTAGCTTGCTTGCCGATGCACCATCTCAAGGACCGCGCGTGGCTTCGGGTCGGGGCTCGGGTAAGGGGCGTAAAGCTTGGGAAGCCTATGTCAACGAGCGTAAGGAGTGATGGACGCTTGCTCTTGTGGGCGAGACCGGCCTAATCCCATGATCAAGGAGTCGGTCCGTTGATTCGTTTGCTTGAGGGGACTTTGCGACATCGCACCCCGGATTATGTTGTGATTGGTTGCTCGGGCGTCGGTTATCGTGTCCGGGTCCCTGTGCCCTTGCTCTCGAAGCTCGGTAGCGTGGGGCAGCCTGCTGTGCTTTGGATACACACTCAGGTTCGAGATGATGCGATTTCATTGTTCGGCTTTGAGGCGCATGAAGATTTAGAACTCTTTGAGACCTTGATTGGTATTAACGGCATCGGCGCCAAAATCGCATTGGCGATGATGAGCACACTGCCAACACGACGTTTGGTTCAAGCGGTTCGTACTGAGGATGTGCGAACGCTCACCGCTGTTCCAGGTATTGGTAAGCGAAGCGCTGAGCGTATCGTCGTTGAGCTGCGTGACCGACTCGACGGCTTTGGTGGTCCAGCTGGTGGAGCCTCGATCCCACCGAGCGACAATGCCTTGGTTGCCGATCTCGAAAGCGGATTGGCCAATCTGGGGTTCAAGTCCAAGGAGATTGCTCGAGCGGTTGAGAAAGTCGTTTCTGATCAACCAGAAGCAGATCTTGGCGATTTGTTGGCTGCAGCGATTGCTGAGATGACAGGTGGTAAGCGTTGACATGACAGACAACGTGCTTGCTGTTGAGTTAGAGGGGGGTGCTGGAGGGCTGGAAAAAGCGCTTCGTCCACGCGGTTTTGATGATTATATCGGTCAGCGCGAAATTAAGGAGAATTTGGGCGTCTTTGTTGACGCTGCGCGACAGCGTCAAAGCGCGTTATGCCATGTTTTACTCCACGGTCCACCTGGACTTGGAAAGACGAGTCTCGCTCATGTCGTGGCGCGTGAGATGGACAGTGAGTTGGTGGTCACGTCCGGACCATCATTGGAGCGCCAGGGCGATTTAGCTGGCATTTTGACGGGTTTGGATCATGGTTCAATTTTGTTCATCGATGAAATCCATCGCTTGAGCCCGGTGGTTGAAGAGAATCTCTACTCGGCAATGGAGGACTTTCGTTTTGACGTGGTGATTGGCGACGGTCCTGGCGCTCGAACCGTTCCGATTACCTTAGAACCGTTTACATTAATAGGGGCGACGACGCGCACCGGCCTTTTGACGGGACCTTTGCGAGATCGATTTGGATACACCGCCCGACTTGAATATTACGATGTCGCTGAACTGCGTTTTATCATTGAGCGCGCATCGGGATTGCTCGGACTCAAAATTGATCCTGAGGCAACCCTCGAGCTTGCTCAGCGATCACGGGGAACGCCTCGAATCGCTAATCGTTTGCTGCGGCGCGTTCGAGATTATGCCGAGGTGGTGGGTGAAGGTGCGGTGGATGTTCAGATCACCCGTCACGCTTTAGAGCGTTTAGGTGTCGACCCGCTTGGTTTGGACCGTTTGGATTTGAGCTACCTTGAGATGCTGATTCGTCAGTTTAAAGGAGGCCCGGTCGGTATTGAAACCTTAGCTGCTGCTGTTGGCGAGCAGGCCGATACACTCCAAGATGTGTGCGAACCGTACCTAATGAAGCTAGGCTTTCTTCAGCGGACGCCCCGAGGGCGTCAAGCGACGGAACGTGCTGTAGAGCATATTGGCGCCGACGCCTTGATCGGCGAACAGCACAGACTGCCTGATATTTAGGCAGTCTATTCGGGCGTTGATGTCCGGGTTGGTCGTTCCATGCTTTGGTTCGCATGTAAATACCAAGTAAAATCATATAGATATAACCGTTACGACAAATGTCGTAGTTGCGGCACGAACCTTGCTCGTGTTTGTGCCGAATACTAGTGTGCCTCGATTTGGAGTCTGTGGTGATTCGTCAAAAGACCATTGGTCGATCGATTTCTGTCAAAGGTATTGGTTTGCATTCAGGGCAACCCACGACCTTGCGCATGACGCCTGCTGCGGTGGGTACGGGCATTGTCTTTTTACGCAATGATTTGGACCGGTCTGTGCCGATTGAGGCACGTTATGATCGAGTCGTCGATACACGATTGTGTACGTGTCTCGGTCGAGATGGTGTTCTTGTCAGTACCGTTGAGCACTTGATGGCCGCCCTGTATGGGCTTGGGGTCGATAATCTGATGATCGATCTCGATGGGCCTGAGATTCCGATTCTGGATGGTTCATCCCAGGGTTGGGTTGATCATTTGCTTGAGGCCGGTTTGGTTCAGCAGCGTCGAGCACGCAAAGTCGTTGTCGTTCGCCGACCGGTCGAAGCGCGCATCGGCGATGCGACTGCACGGCTTGAGCCAAGCAGCCGATTTCGTGTCACCGCAAGTATCGATTTTGATCACGCTCTGATTTCTCATCAGACCTACAGCTTTGACTTTGGGGCGACAGGCTTTGTTGAGGAAATTTCGAAGGCGCGTACGTTTGCCTTTAAACGTGAAGTAGATTTTCTACGTAGCCAAGGCTTGGCCCAGGGCGGAAGTTTAGATAACGCCATCGTGGTTGACGATTTCAGTATATTGAATCCGGATGGCCTCCGGTATCGAGATGAGTTTGTCCGGCATAAGATTTTGGATGCTATCGGTGACCTTGCTCTTAGTGGAGAGCAGGTTATTGGTCACTTGATTCTGAACCGCAGCGGGCACGCGCTCAACAACCGCTTGGTTCACGAGTTGTTCAGTGATGAGCGTAACTTTAGACGAATTGCCGCAGTAGACCCCCAGGCTATTCAAGAATCTGCGTTATCAATTCCAGCGTTGGTTCCAAGCGCTTCTTGACCCGCTCGATAGGGCCTGGCAGGAAGACATACGTCAGGGAGTTGATCCTTAGGGATCGATAAGCACCTGAATCCCCACTAGTCACCAAAGTCTGAGCTCGAAAGCCAGATGTGTCGCGTATTACAGAATGGGTAATCCATGTCAGAAGAGACCACTGCGTCGCCTACCGTTGAGGTAGAAGTCCCCGCCAAGCCAAAGCGTCGAGCACGCACGAAAAAGGCCGAAGAAAAACCTGCCAAAGCTGATGCTGTTGAGAAGGCTGAACCCAAGAAGAATTCCAAGGATTCTGGCGAGAAGCCAGCAGATTCCGAATCTGCTCATGCTCCAGCTGAAGTGTCGGATGCCGGCGTCAAAGAGGAGAGCAGTCAATCATCTGAGGGTAATCGCGAGCGTAACGACCGTAATCGACGCCGTGGTCGCAACAACCGTAATCAACGACACCACGATGGGAACCGTCGTGGTAGGCGTCGACGTCGCCGTGGCGGCGGTCTTCCGGAGATGGAGGACATTCAGCCTGACGCCGCATTACCTGAAGTTGTGGCTACGGCCTGCGGCGAACAGGTTGTGATGGCTGAGGTTCTTCAGATGAAGACTCGCGAGCTGACTCAGATGGCGAAAGACCTTAAAGTTGAAGATCCAGATGATTACCGCTGGGCTGAGTTGGTTGCGGTCGTTTTGGAGTCTCACTACGAAGCCGGTGGTCGCATCGCGGCTAACTGCGTGGTTGAGGTTCTTCCGGAACGCTATGGCATGTTGCGCTTTCATCACAACGATTACACACGGAGTGATTGGGACATCTACGTCTCGCCGAGTATGGTGCGTCGTTACAACTTAAAGACGGGCGACTCGATTAAGGGATTTGTCCGACCACCCAAGGACTCGGAAAAACTTTGGGCATTACTAAAAATTGAAACGGTGACGGGCGATGATCCGTTGAGCAATCGATTTAAGCTCGGCTTCGATAATCTTACGCCCCTGTATCCTGATGAGCGACTGCATCTGGAAACCTTACCCGATGCCATGGCGAGTCGAATCATCGATCTGTTGGTTCCCATTGGTAAAGGTCAGCGTGCCTTGGTGGTTGCTCCACCTCGTGCAGGCAAAACTGTTTTGCTGCAGGATTTAGCGCGCAGCGTCGCGACCAATCACCCGGAAACACATTTGATTGTGCTGTTGGTCGACGAGCGCCCCGAAGAGGTGACCGACATGGTTCGCTCGGTGCGCGGTGAGGTTATTTCGTCGACGTTCGATGAGCCGGCGGCGCGTCACGTTCAGGTGGCTGAGATGGTGATCCAGAAAGCTAAGCGTTTGGTTGAGCACAAACAGGATGTCGTCATTCTCTTGGACTCGATTACCCGTTTAGCGCGTGCCTACAACCAAGTAGTTCCGGCTTCGGGTAAGATCCTTACCGGTGGTGTTGACTCAAATGCACTGCAAAAGCCGAAACGCTTTTTCGGTGCGGCACGAAATATTGAAGAGGGTGGATCGCTGACGATTATTGCGACTGCACTCATCGATACGGGTTCACGAATGGATGAAGTGATCTTTGAAGAGTTCAAGGGAACCGGCAATTCGGAGATTCATCTAGATCGTAAGTTGATGGAAAAGCGGATCTTTCCGTGTTTGGATATCAACAAAAGCGCGACGCGCAAGGAGGAACTACTCATTGATGACGTCAGCCTTAATCGAGTGTGGATCCTCAGGCAGCTTTTGCATCCGCTGAATGTCATCGATTCGATGGAGTTTTTACTAAGTAAGTTGAAGAGTACGAAATCCAATCGTGAATTTCTGGATTCTATGAATGGTTAGTGCCTGAAAATTGGGCAGTGCTATGGCGTGTATGTCATGGTTAACTCCGTAACCCATTGAAAAAATATTATCATATTATGTTGGCATGTGCATTGCGTCAGTACCTAACGAAGCTCGGCACATTACCTTTTTCAATCGGACTCGGGTACACACACGCACACAACGCTGGACTTCAATGCTTTGGACCGGATTTCCGGTCCTTAGTGTTTTTTATAAAGGTTGGTTCATGAGCACGCGTGTCTTGATTTCGACAATCCCCGGTGAAATGCGTGTGGCGCAGCTTGAGGATGCTCGGACGGTCGATCTGCAGATCGAACGTCGTCACGAGCGCTCCGGTGTGGGTAATATCTATTTGGGTCGTGTGGCTCGGGTTTTGCCGGGTATGCAGGCGGCTTTTGTCGATATCGGTCTTGAGAAAGCCGGCTTTCTCTATGTGTCCGATCTCGCGGGTGACCATGATGAAGAGACCCGCCCGCGTATCGAACATGTCCTCAATCCCGGTGATACGCTCTTAGTTCAAATTCAAAAGGCACCGATCTCAACGAAAGGCGCACGATTGACGTGTCAGATTAGTTTGCCCGGTCGGCATTTGGTCATGATGCCAACGAGCGATCATATTGGCATTAGTCGTCGCCTTGAGGATGAAGATGAGCGCGAGCGTTTGCGTCGATTGATCCTCGAGCATCGCACCACAGCGGGAACAGGCTATATTGCTCGGACAGCGGCTGATGGTGCTGATGAGGATGCGCTCCAGCGCGATATCGGATTTTTGGATCGGCTCTGGAAGGTCTTACGAGAGACGATGAAAACGTCTGCGGTTCCGAGTTTGGTTTGGGAAGACTTACCGCTGCACCTTAGAACACTCAGGGATATTAATCCGGAAGGGTCGGTGGAGATCCTGTGCGATGATGACGCTGTTAGCGATGAGGTCGAGAGCTTTTTGAAGCGTCTGCAACCCGAACAGCAGGTCCAGCTTCATCGTTGGCGCGGACGAGAGGCGGTCTGGGACCATTTTGGGGTGGGCGATGAGATGCGTCGGGCCTTGGGTCGCAAGGTCTGGTTGAAGTCCGGAGGGTCGATCATCATCGATCAAGCCGAAGCCCTGACCGCGATCGATATCAATACGGGCTCGTACGTGGGGCAATCCAATCCCGCAGAAACGATCCTACGAACGAATCTCGAAGCCATCCCTGAAATTGTGCACCAGCTAAGGTTACGCAATCTCGGCGGCATGATCATTATTGATTTTATTGATATGGAACACGAGGATCATCGCAGTCTAGTTACCGACGCTTTAGAGCTTGCACTCAAGCGTGACCCGGCGAGGACTCAGGTCCACGCCATGAGTGGGCTCGGACTCGTTGAGATGACGCGAAAACGAGTCCGTGAGAGTCTGGGTCGCCAATTGTCTGAGCCTTGTTATTATTGTGACGGACGCGGCGTTCTTCAGAGTCGTTTGACGATAGCTTTCGAGGTGTTTCGCGATTTTGCGGCGCGCAGTGGAGCGACCAATGAGCCGGCCCTAGTCGCTAATGTACATCCTGAGGTTCATGATTTGATTTTGGATCAGCTCCCCGAATCGCTCGCCGAACTTTCTGAGCGCTTGGGTAAAGAACTTCGTGTTCAGCCAAAGGGGAGTTATCATTTAGAACAGTTTGAAGTTTATGCTGCCAAGTGATGACCCGGCTGCGCTGATGACGATGTTTTCGCCGTTGCCTGGCAGTGGGGCTTCGGCGCGAGCGCTCTATGCTTTGGCTCGATTAATGCGGCGCTGGATGCATATCGATGTCATTGCGCCGCGGCGTCGCGGTCAGCGTTACACCGAATCGAATGGCGAAGGTCGGGTCTATCGGGTGCCCCTTGGTGGCGTGGACTATGGGCCCGAAGCAGAAGGTCGTTTTTTACGAGCCGTACAACGCCAGTTGCGTGCGCAGCCTTATGACGTTGTTGTGGCTGGAGATCCTTTGAGTGTGCTTGCGGCGCGTCACGCCGGGGTTGACGGGTTAAAGATTGTTTATTGTTTGCGTGAGTTGCGCTCCGCTGAGGTGACGGATTTTGGCCAAAGACTGCGCGAGGCGCTCGATGTTGCGAACACAATTGTTGTGCCGAGTATCGCCGCAATGCGGGAACTTGAGCGGTCAGGAATTCATCCCGACCGTCTCGAAATTATGCCGCCTTATTTGGAACTGCGCTCGCTGATTGCTGTTGAGCCTGTCCCTGTACGTTCGAGCTTGGTGTTGCTCGGAGCCGACCGTCCCGAGCGTTTGGTCTCGGTAGCCGCTCAGCTTCTTGATGCATTGCCGCCAGATTGGTCTTTGGTGGTTCCGAGTGATGGCGGACAGACTCGAGAAGAATTAAAAATGCTCGGCGAAGGTCATGACGCTTTGCGGCTCGAGTTACCGTTGGCTTGGCCGCCGCGGCGTTGGGGAAGCCAGCTCGCTAAAGGAGGCGTGGCTTTAGTCTTTGTACGTGATGAAGCGACTCTGGAGCTCAACCTTCCGTGCGGCGATGACCTCGTCGCTCGAGCAGCAGGCTTAGCGGCGGTCGTGATGGATGAGGCGATCACAACAGCAGATGTTATCGAGCGCGCTCAAGTGTTGATGAGCCAACCCTCGCTTGAGCCTCTGTCGACTGACGAATGGCCAAGGCTTTCTGATTTGTTGGCTCAGTGGGCGTCGATCATGAGTGTGAGTCCGCAGGTTGTCGAGGCGCTAGAGACCAATGAGCCGACAGCGAGTGATACCCATGGAGGGAGTGGGACAGCCACACGCACGGATTGGGTGGAGACTGATTTGAGTCGTGTGGATTTGACCAGCTCATCTCATGAGCTCAGCCAAAATACTGGGGTTCATTCAGATTGATGGAGACGTATACACCGCACAAGCTACGGGCGCTACGTAGTGCGCTAATACGGGCAAGTCTCGTGCAGCCTATCGCTGCTCGCTCGAGTTATCGCTGTTTGCGTCTGGGTCTTAATCTCGGTCTGTTGCACCATACTTGGATTGACGGAAAACGGTGTGAATTGCCGGGTCAGGCACCAGTCGCTCCGTTGCTTGCTGAGCTGGAATCGCTTGGTGTTGACCAGTTAAGTGCGCTGGCACCAGAAGCCGCTTTAGCGATGGCACAACGTCATTTGCAGTGCATCACAGCAGCCGACCGTTGGGCGAAAAGACGGTGGAATGCACAGGCGGTCAATCGCGAGACGGGAGCAGCAAAGCTTGCGATTGCATTAGGTGGTGGAGGCGGCGCCTCTTTTATCGCGCTCGGTGCAGTTGATCTTCTCGACGGAATGTCCATCCATCCATCTTTGCTTGCCGGCGCGTCGATGGGGTCGATTCTGAGTGCATTTCGAGCGCGTCAACTCAGTTACCAGGTTGAGTCCGTTATCGAAGAGACCTCTGAGCTTACCCGTGATCGGGTCTTTGGTGTCTCGACACTCAAGAGTCGGTATTCAATTCCGGCAACGATTCGACTGACTTTGCAAAAAGGTTTGGGACCATTTTTTCGTAATCCGGATGGTTTCGGCATGCGCTTGAACGATACCGCTATTCCCTTGCGCATTGTTGTATCCGGCTTGGTCGGTAACCCGCCGCGCGATTTAGAATTCTATCAGTATTTGCTCCAGAAGAGTTGGACGGGGCGCTCTGTTCGTCGGTTAGTCTTTAATTTTACCCGGTTAGCGTCTGAGTTTGTCTTTGGAGACAACGCGCTGGAAACGATTGCTCTAGGTGGTGACGAACTCAGCGCAGGATTGAGCATCGTTGATGCCATCGGCTTTTCAAGTTCAATTCCAGGGGTGATTCATTATGATGTGGAGCGACATGACGACGATACGCATGGTCGATTGACGGAGTTGATGCAGCAGCATGGCGTGAGTCGGTTGCTCGATGGTGGCTTTAGCGAAAATGTACCGTCACTGACCTGTCGTGACGCCATTGATCAGGGCGTGACGGGTCAAGCGCATACGTTGGTTCTCGGGCTGGATGGGTTTGCCCCTAATCTCTTGCATTCGCCGCTCTGGGTCCCTGCACAACAACTGCTGCGCGGTCAGATCGCTCGAGCCAAACAGGCGTCTGACCTTTGGCACGCGTTTAAGGAGCCATTAAGTCCACTCAAAGTCGTTCCCGGCTCGTCGGCGATGCGGAGTATTCTACAAAAGGGTAGAGAAGAGTTTGCTGACCGTGCCAGCGAGCTTCGCGAAGCATTGGTTGATGTGCGGGCTGATTACGCAGCCTTCAAGCGTCGCTTGACACGAGTATAAACCGTCCATAGAGACTGGCGCTATCTATTAAGGATGGGTTCATGACCGTCAATTTTCGCCCTCATTACCGCCGTATCGATGATCTTACGGATAACCTTTTGGCTATGATTGAACCCGAAGGGTATCAATTGCCTGAGCGGGTGCTCAAACGCGTCGATCGATTAAAGCAACAGCTTGAACTCGCATGGATTTTCCATGATTCGGGTCTTGATGGAACGGTGGTGACCTTTCATGAAATGCAAGCTGCCTTGAGTCGGCGTGTCGTCACTGATTCGTCGTTGATGCCGCTTTACCAAGAGATTTGTAACCATCAAGAAGCGATTCATTACGCACGCAAGGCAGCCGAGTCGGGCCGCAATATCGACCTAGAATATGTGCGCGAGTTGCATCATATTTTGTGTCGTGATTTGCCGAATGTTCAGCCTGGTCGTTACCGCACAGAAATTATGCTTCATCGGGTGTACTTGCACGATATCCATCGACCGGATCGAATTAGTTACCACCTCAACAAGTTGGTTCGAGATCTCTATGGCGAGGCCATGCAGAGCTTCCACCCGATTAAGCGAGCATGCAGTTTCCATCGAAACTTTATGCATATTTTTCCCTTCTATCAGATGACCGGAAAGCTCGGGCGCTTGCTCATGAACCACGTGTTGATCAGCAACGACTACTTCCCTTGCGTGATGCACGTTAAGGACCGGCAGCGTTACTACCAAGCGCTTCGTGATTCGCTTGATGATGTCCGATTGCTGGCTGTCGAGAGTATGGAAAATACGTTGCGTCATTCGGCAGAGAGTATTTCGTGATCCTGGGTGCTCACACCGGCGTCGAAGGTGGGTTGCATACCGTCTTTGACCAAGCGCAACGAGATGGGTCCAGCTGCATACAGATTTTCTCAAAGCCGAGTCAGCGCTGGTCGGTTCCGCCCTTATCGAAACAAGAGATCGAATCGTTCCGCCAAGCGAGGCGTAAGGCAGGCGACTTGCCGGTCTTGGTTCATGACTCCTATCTCATTAATTTAGCGAGCCCCGACCCTGAGCGTTTGGAACGCAGTATTGAAGCGTACGCACAGGAGCTTAAGCGCTGCGCTGATTTAGGTATTGAAGATCTCAACATGCATCCTGGCGCAGCGACGGATGGGGACGAGGCTGCTGGTCTGCAGCGCTGCGCCGATGCCTTCTTAGAGGCTTATCTGTTGGCTGGAGACCCGCCTGTTCGTACGGTGATTGAAGCAACGGCTGGGCAAGGTACAAATCTGGGTTATCGTTTCGAGCATTTGCGCGATTTGCTTGCGCGAGTGTGGGATCCAGATCGCTTCGCTGTGTGCATTGATACCTGTCATATTTTTGCTGCTGGTTACGACTGGAGTACACCAGAAGGATATGCTCAGACATTCTCCGATTTTGACGAAATTGTCGGTCTCGATCAGTTGGCATGGTTCCACCTCAACGACTCGAAGAAGGCCCTTGCAAGCCGTGTTGATCGCCACGCCGAGATTGGACGAGGTGAGATCGGTCTCGAGCCGTTTCGCTGGCTGGTCAATGATGAGCGTTTTGCGGGCTTGCCCGCGGTTTTGGAGACGCCGAACAATCGGATGCGAGAAAACTTAGAGGTGTTGCACAGCTTGGTGGATTAGGAGCCGAATCGATATCGAATCGAAAGCGCTAGGCTAGCACCGCTTTGCTCAACTTGTGTGCGAATAAGATTAGGAACCTCAATCTCTTGCGCCTGGCTCGCTTCGATCCGAGCGTGTGCTCCAAGGACTAAAGCCTTGGTGATCCCTAGCTCAGCGCCCAGTCCTAAGCCTCCAGTAAGACCGCTACTATTCACCGTATGGCTCAGATCGCGTTGGACGGAACCTCTGAGCATCCCAACGGCTGTTTGCCCGTTTCTCAAGTGCCAACCGGCCTGCAGTTCAGCGAACATCGCGAGCGGCTTTTGCCCTAGGCTCAGGCGCAGTGGTCTCGCTCTAAGCGTCAGACCCAACGGTATTTCTTCGGTTGTCTGTGCGACAGTTACGGGTAAGGCGACACCATTGCCGCTGCGCAGAACACCGGAGCGTTGTGTTGGCGAGTAGCCTACATACAACGCCGCCGCGAAGAGTTTTTGCGTTCCTGGTACATCGATTTCAAGTTCAACTTGCCCGCCAAAGCGATCGGCACGGCCTTGGGCTAAACCGGCGACGCTAATACCTAACTGCATCTGACTGAGGCGTTCGAGCAGTGTCGGCCCCGCAGGCTCGGTTGATTGTGCTGGTGGGCGTGTCTTCGGTTGGGGTTTGTTGATCGCTAACTCTTGGCGGTTTTCAACGGGTGGTAATCCTGTGATCGGCCGGTCAATAATGGCCGGACCTTGCTGTTCTTTCTCCTTCTCCTTGTCGGGCGCAAGGTTCACGAGCGGCGCCCGCCGTGTGCTTCTTTTCGCAAGTTTAAGTGCGTTCTTCTTCCGTGATTGCGAGTCATCCAAAGCGACAAGACCGGGCATGGTGGTCTTGGGTTGGGTTTTGCTCGGATTGACTTTGGCAGGTGGTGCCAGTCCAACAAGACCTGGAACCGTCGTTTCTTTTGGTGGTGGCGCAACCAGGCCAACTAAACCGGGAGTAGCCGCCTCAGGTTGCTCGAAGGCGACCGCACCCTCCGGGCTGAGTAGTGAGACCGCAACCCACGCGCGGCCTCTCGGGACTTCCACTCGAAAAATTTCACCGCCCGTGGGGACAGGCACGCGGAGCAGAGTCGGCGCGCCAGTCTTTTGGCCAGGTAATACCGTCTCTTGTCCCAACTCGAGTGGTTCGGTGGCGATCACTTCCCCGGCTGCTCGAACGCGCAAGGAGCGAGCGCTAGTTGATCGAGCCAGAACCTGCAGTTGACCAGCCTTAGGCGCATGAAGAACCAGTACTTTCTTCGAGCGGATCAGCATCCATGCGCGGCCGTCCGCGTCACGAATCTGTTTGTGACTGGTCGTCGGAGCCAGGGCAGCAACAAGCAAAGCGCTAAAGCAAAGGACAGCATTCATGGTAGATAGAGTTTGACGTGTCTTGAAGCGCTCGACAAGCGGGCTCAGCTCACTCTAGAGCGAGACGGTAGGGGAGTGACTCGATTTGATCTACTTAGATCACCATGCGACGACGCCGATAGCCGCCGAAGTGATTGAGGTCATGGGGCGCGCATTGGCCGATTTATCCGGCAATCCGGGCAGTGTTCATGCGCCCGGGCGCGCGGCCCGTGCTGCCATCGATCAGGCGCGTCGACAGGTGGCCAAGTTGGTCGGCAGTCGCGAGCGGGAGGTCGTCTTTACTTCTGGAGGAACAGAAGCAAATAACCTCGCCCTGCGATCGGCTTGGCGTGTGCAAGTCGAGCAGGGGCGAACGCGTATTGTGAGCAGTACGGTTGAGCACCCTTCGGTACTCAACACGCTCAAAGCGCTCGAAGCGGAAGGCGCAGAACTGGTCTGGGTCCCCGTATCCGATCATGGAGCCTTAGACCAAACCGTCTTTGATTCGATCATGGACGAACGCGTTGCGCTGGTTTCTCTCATGTATGCGAATAACGAGACCGGTGTTATTTTCCCGATCGAGGATTGTGGTCGCAAGGCGCATGAGGTCGGTGCTTTGGTGCACGTTGATGCGATTCAATGGGTTGGTCGGTTACCCGTGTGCTTTGCCGATCTGCCCGTCGACATGATGACGCTTAGTGCGCACAAGTTGCGGGGACCAAAGGGGGTAGGTGCCTGCATCGTGCGCAAGGGGCTTGACCTCAAAGCTGTTCAGACGGGTGGGAACCAAGAGCGCGGCTTAAGGTCGGGTACGGAGAATACAGCGGGTATTGTTGGGCTCGGTTGTGCTGCCGAGCTTGCACAGCAGCACCTGGTCGTCCAAGCCGCTCAATGCAAAGCCTTGCGCGATCGATTTGAACAACAGGTGCTCCATCGCATCGACGGCGTGCGAATCAATGGCGAGGGGCAAGATCGATTGCCGACCGTGACGAACTTAGAGTTCGCTGAGCTCGAGGGCGAGGCGGCACTCTTGGCGCTTGATATGAGGGGGATCTGCGCGTCTTCTGGTTCTGCTTGCGCATCGGGTAGTCTAGAGCCGAGTCATGTTTTGTTGGCCATGGGCCGTCGGCCTGAGCAGGCGCATGGTTCGATCCGCTTCAGTCTTGGAGCGGGAATTGATAGTGCCGATTTAGATCGTGTGGTTGATGTTCTTGTTGAGCAAGTACCTCAGTTGCGCGCTTTGCTCGTTGATCCGTTAGCCATAGGTTCTTGACGATGGATGACCTGAGCACATCCTTGTGGTAAACGTGTCACCGTCAGGGGACGTTCATGCCATCCTTGAGATATAGCCTAGTCGCATTGCTCCTCGTCACGGGTAGTTGTTCTTGTGATGACGAGGTGGTGGTGCCGGTTGAGATTTGTGACCTGCGGACGGAATGTGGCGACTCACAATCACTGCGCCATGGCTCGTGTATGCGTGAGCGTTGCGCAAGTGACGACGATTGCTGTGCGGGTCAGCGATGCAGTGGTAGTGGCAAGTGTAGTCCGGTCGAGGATCGATGTACGACCGATGAAGACTGCTCTGGAGGCGGTTTTTACTGCATTGAAGAGTCGGGTAAAGCGCGATGTCGTCGGCCGCGGTGTGAGTCGAGCGCTGATTGTGCCCTCGGTAGTTGTTTTGAACGTCGCTGTGTGGTTGAGCCGCCTTGCTTGGAAGGTTGCGAACCAGGGACCTTTTGTGACGTTCAGTCCAACACATGCTTGCCCGTTCCGCGTGGAGCCGAAGGCTGTGATGCTCAGTGTAATTTAGGTCAGCGCCTAATGCTCGAAGACCCGCAGACGATGCGCGGCGACATCTGTTGTAAGGCGACATGCGTCTGTCGCGATCTGCCCGACATTGCACCACGCGATATTGGTTTGTACCTCGATGCACAGGCGGAGGCGGATACCCTTGCGGTCGCGGCGTATGAACGCCACTTTGGTGATTTAGTCTTCATGCGGCTGGCGCGTAATGGCGGCTTACAAAGGTTGGAATTTGTCGACGGCTTTCCAGAAACGGATACGATTGCAGGTCGAGCAGACGGGCCGCGCGGCGGCGCGCTAGAGGCAGGTATCGATGTCGGGCGTTATCCGTCATTAGCTCTGTATGAAGGTGAGCCGCAGATTGCCTATCAGCGAGCAGATGACGGCGCGCTGATGTTTGCTTGGCGGCGCGCCGGTGCGTGGACCAAAGTGACCGTTGATGGCAGTGGCGGTACGGGGTTTGAGCCCGACTTAGTTATTGATGGTCAGGGCCGTCCTCATATTGCCTACCGGACCCGCTCAAACAACGGTCAGACGGCTTTGCGTTATGCCGTGGCAGACCGAGCTAAGCCTGATCATCCTAACCACTTTTTCTTGTTGAACGTGGTGGCAATGGACAGTTGTATTGATGGTTGCGAGGATGGTCAGACTTGCGTTCGTAGCGAGTCCGGTGAACGCTGTTTTGCCAACGCTCAGGGCTGTGCTCCCTGCGCGTCGGGAACGACCTGCGTGCAAGCCGCTGAGCCACAGTGTCTAACGCCAGCGCATCGAGAAGGTGAAGTGAGTGAGCGATCACTAGGTCGCGCACCTGAACTGTTGCTCAGACCCGATGGCGCCGTCATCGTCTTTGGAGATGGGCAGCAGGGAACGGTGCGGGTCGCTCAGGTGGTCGGTGGTCGGACGCTCGGTGTCTTCACGCTTGATGGTGATCAGAGTGGACCCGACCGCGTCGGGCCGACTCTTGGGCGCAGTCATGCGGCGGCATTTAACGCTCAAGGACAACTGGTTGTTTATTATCGAGATGAAGAGACCCAGGCTGTTCGACGTTACATAGGTGCCATCGACGGCCAAGGAGAACGAACAGTTATGGATACAGGACGAGTTCAAAGTGACGAGCGTGGCGGTTTAGATCGAGTCCAAGGGTCTGATTTGAGTTTGATTATTGATGGCGATCGAGAGTTGGTTGTTTTCCAAGATCAAAGCATGGGTGACGTCTCTGCGCTCATTGCTGGCGAGCGGCGCTTGGTTCGTTCCCAGCTGCTTGATGGGTTTTCGGCGCGTTTGGTTCAGGTTGGTGGTCAGCCATTAGCCGTCCATGGGGCAGTGAGAACGGATCGCGATGGTGTCTCACGCTTTGGTGTTGTGGTGGTCGGTCTGCAGTGATGCAACGACTTCATTTGACAAGCCTAGGCGCTGTCGCTGCAGCGCTGCTGACAAGTCCATCCTACGCAGCAAAGCGGCTTCCGCCGCTGCCGGTCGCAAAAAATCCTTTGGATTTGGCGAAGCCGACGTGGATTCCCGATCCTGTTGCGCGCGGAGAATCGGCGCCGAAGTCATCAGCGGGCATAAGAATCGGAAGTCTTTATCCAGCGCCAGCTACAGACAAGCACCCGCAACCGGCTGAAGCGATTGCTTTGTTCAACGCATCCGATGAACCTGTTCGGTTATCAGGACTTAGAATTGAGGTGGTGAGCTACAAGCGTGGTCAGCAGAAAATCAAGTCGATGACGCTTTCGTGTAAGGGGGTCATCGAGGTTGGCGAAGAGCTCTGGCTTGCGGCTAATGTCCTCTCGTTCTCGCGCCAGTTTGGTCGCCTTCCCACGTTGGCATCATCCGGCTCGGGTGGTGAAGTGAAGAGCTTAGGTGATGCGTGGGCGCCGCTGCCCGATGGGCGCGCTGTGGTTCGTTTGTACCGCCCGGGTGTCGGCCATGTCGATACGGTCGCCTACAATCTGACGAGTCAGCCTTGGACGCCTTCTGGTGACTCCTTGTGGGTTGGTCCGGCGGTAGCTCCTACCCAGAGCTCGTCGGTGACAGGAAAGCGTCAACTCATCAGGCGCGACCGCAGCATTAAAGGTGCTTTGCTGCCTGAGTATAACGGTGCCAAAGACTATGATTCATGTTCGTGGTACAGTGGTTTGGGCAGTGATCCCGTGCATCGTTGTTTCATGGCGGGTCAGTCCGATTTTCGCCCAGAGCGCCGCTCGGGTATGGCGGAGGTGATTGCGACCTCAGCTCCGGACAACAACTTCAAGAGCTTGGTCAGGCGCTTCGATCAAGCTAAGCGTGAAATTTTGGTCAGCATCTATCATTTTACGAGTGGTGATATCGCTGACGCTTTAGTGCGCGCTGCCGGTCGTGGATTAGTGGTGCGGGTTTACGCTGAAGGCTCGCCTGTCGGTGGTTTACCCAAGAAGAGTTTGCGCATGTTCCGTCGCCTCATTCGCGCTGGGGTCACGGTGACGATCCTGCGCAGCGATAAAAAGACGAAGGTGCTTAAGCGTTTTCGTTATGATCACTCCAAATATGCGATCATCGATCGAGAGTGGGCGGTCATCGGTTCTGAGAATTATGGAAACACTGGTCATCCTATGGATAACCGTTACGGTAATCGGGGTTGGGAGATTCAGATCAAACAGCCTGAATTTGTCGCTGACTTGATCGCTGTTTGGAATTGGGACACCGCTCGCACGAACCCAGACGTTGAAGTGGGCGATGAGCGACTGCGGATCACAGCCAACCCCGAGAAACCCTCCTTGGCAAAGATTGAAACCGGTAAGCGTCGATCGAAGAGGTTAGGGGAGTATTTACAGCCCGTGCTCCCGACTCGAATCAAGGAGTCGATGCATTTGCAGCTGGTACTGAGTCCGGACAACAGCTTGGCCGAGGATGGCTCTGTGATCGGCATGATCAAGGGCGCTCAGAAGGAACTGTTGGTCCTCCAAAACTCGATGCCAACCCGCTGGGGAAGAGGTCGCAAAAAGGTTGCATCCCCTTTAGTCGATGCTGTGGTCGCTGCGGCTCGTCGAGGTGTCAGTACTCGAGTTTTACTCGATGCGACCTTTTACCAGCTCGATCCACTCAAGCCAGATGGTAATGATGATACAGTGCGCTATCTCAATGCCTTAGCCGGGAAAGAAGGGCTCGACCTGCAAGCCCGGATTATTGATTTAGAAACCCTAGGTTTGTCGAAGATTCATGCCAAAGGCGTTATCGTTGACGGGCGAAAGACCTTTGTCGGCTCGCAAAACTGGAGCGAAAATTCGTTTCGTGGAAACCGCGAGGTCGGCGTGGTCATTGAGTCCGAGAAGGTGACAAAGTATTACAGACGGTTATTTCTTCGCGATTGGCGCTACAGTCCGCAAAGCCGCCATCCGCTCTTAAGCGCCGCACGATTGGGGAAAAGAAAAATAAGGGCAGGTGTTTTGGTTGGTCTGATCAAACGTCGCGGCCAAGACTGTACAGTTCGTGCGAAAGCCTCTGTGGCCGTGATTCCTTGTGATCAACTTGGTGTTCGTCATTTGTCGGCGAGTCAAACTTATGTTGAGGGGTCGGGTCCAGCGGTGGTGCGTGGGCGCGTGCGCAAACTTCATAAGACGAAAAGCTACTGGTATTTGAATTTTGGTGAGTATTGGCGACAAGACTTTTCAATTCAAATTCCCATCGCTGTTGTGGAGCAGCTGGCAACGCAGGGCGTTAGGTTTGATCAGGTAGTGGGATCACCCATTCAAGCGTACGGCCGCTTAGGTCGATACAACGGGCCATCATTGCGCGTGGAGTCATCTAAAGATCTCCAGGTTTTAAGACTACGCAAGGGATCATCTCCCTGGCGATAAACCGATCAAAGTTAATAGTCTAAAAAGGGCCGTTGACACCGCATTTAGGCATCCCTATAAGCCGGCTCGCTCAGCCACTGGGCGGTGCTGGCGTAGCTCAATTGGCAGAGCACCTGATTTGTAATCAGGGGGTTGCAGGTTCAATTCCTGTCGCCAGCTCAAAAAGATGGAGAAACAACAGGTTAGGAGGGGTACCCAAGCGGTCAACGGGAGCAGACTGTAAATCTGCCGTCTTTCGACTACGTAGGTTCGAGTCCTACCCCCTCCACCACATTTTGTTGGAAGGAACACCAACCGGGATACAAGAATTAAGATATGAATAGGGTCGCGGGAGTAGCTCAGTTGGTAGAGCATCAGCCTTCCAAGCTGAATGTCGCGGGTTCGAGGCCCGTCTCCCGCTCCGCCGCAATAGCTCAGTCGGTAGAGCGCGTCCTTGGTAAGGACGAGGTCACGGGTTCAAATCCCGTTTGTGGCTCCAGCAAAACAACCCTTTAAGGGCATATCTCAACGATTTGTCATCCCTCATTAGGAGGCCAAGAAATGGCTAAAGAAAAGTTCGATCGGTCTAAGCCGCATTGCAACATTGGCACCATCGGTCACGTCGATCATGGTAAGACCACTTTAACCGCGGCGATCACCCGCGTGTTGGCTGACGCTGGTTCGGCTGATTTCCAAGCTTTCGATCAGATCGATAAGGCACCTGAAGAGCGCGAGCGTGGGATCACGATCTCGACGGCTCACGTCGAGTACTCAACCGACGCTCGTCACTATGCGCACGTCGACTGCCCTGGTCATGCTGACTATGTGAAGAACATGATCACCGGTGCTGCTCAGATGGACGGAGCCATTTTGGTGTGTTCGGCGACGGACGGTCCGATGCCTCAGACTCGTGAGCACATCCTGCTCGCCCGTCAGGTTGGTGTGCCGGCGTTGGTCGTCTTCTTGAACAAGTGCGACATGGTCGACGACGAAGAGCTTCTTGAGTTGGTCGAGATGGAAGTCGCTGAGCTTCTTGATAAGTATGAGTTCCCACGTGACGGTCAGCAGGCGCTGATCGACGCGAATGGTTATGACGGTATCCCGATGGTTCGCGGTTCGGCGCTCAAGGCGCTCGAAGGTGATGCGGGTGAGCTCGGTGCTCAGTCGGTCCAAGCGTTGATGAAGGCTGTTGATGAAGTGATTCCTCAGCCTGATCGTGCTGTGGACCAGCCGTTCCTGATGCCCGTCGAGGACGTGTTCTCGATTCAGGGTCGTGGTACGGTGGCAACCGGTCGTGTTGAGCGTGGTATTGTTCGTGTCTCCGAAGAGGTCGAAATCGTCGGCATCAAGGAAACGGTCAAGACCACCTGCACGGGTGTTGAAATGTTCCGTAAGTTGCTCGACGAAGGTCGCGCTGGCGACAACGTCGGTGTGCTTCTTCGTGGCACCAAGCGTGAAGACATCGAGCGCGGTCAGTGCTTGGTTGCTCCGGGCAGCGTGACGCCGCACGGACACTTCACCGCTGAGGTGTACATCCTGACCAAGGACGAAGGTGGTCGTCACAAGCCGTTCAAGGCCAACTATCGCCCTCAGTTCTACTTCCGCACCACCGATGTGACCGGTACCGTCGAAAAGATCACTTCGGTGAACGGCGATGGTCTTTCGGCTGAAGAGCAAACCGAGCGTGCCGTCCTTCCGGGCGATAACGTGGCGATGCAAATCAAGCTGATCGTGCCGGTGGCTATGGAGCAGGGTCTTACTTTCGCTATTCGTGAGGGTGGTCGTACGATCGGTTCGGGTCGTGTGGCTGAGATCCTCGACTGATTCAAAGTGGCCTCATCGGTCGAATGGCGTCATCGGTGAAATAAATCACCGATGGCGCTTATTTGCCGGTAGGGGGTCGCATCTGGGTCAGTAGCACAATTGGTAGTGCAGCGGTCTCCAAAACCGCAGGTTGGGGGTTCGAGTCCTCCCTGGCCCGCCAGAAAGGAAAAGGTGAGATAAGTGGTTCAAGCGACACCAGATCTCGTACGCAGGCATAGCCGTTGGATCGGCATGACGACCTTGGTCGGCGCATTGAGCCTGGCCTGGACTTGTAGTTTTGCGTTTGCAGCGGCTTTCGCTTCGTTTGCTGAGCCGGGCACGAATCGTCCGATCGTTCTCGGTGTGCGTATGTCCGGTGTGCTCGCTGTTGCAGTTGGCGTGCTGACTGTGATCATTCTGCAGCGCCATGCTGCTTATCAGCAATACGCTGCCGAAGTGGTTGAAGAACTTCGTCAGTGCATCTTTCCCAACAAAGAAGAGACCAAGTCTGACTCGATTGTGGTGATCATCTTCTCGGTGATTATCGGTGGTGTATTGTGGGCCTTTGATTATGCGAGCGGAGCGTTCACAAGCTTCCTCTATGATCTTCTTTAAGGGGGTGTTGTGGTGACTGAGACCAAAACTGAGACCGACCTTAAGTGGTACGTGGTCAACACCTACAGCGGTTACGAGCAGCAGGCTCGTAAGCAGCTGATTAAGCAAGCTGCGAGCAAAGGCTTAGAAGCTGGCTTTGGTGCGCCCATCGATGATGCCATTTTGGTCCCGACGGAAGATGTCGAGCAAATGGTTAGCGGTAAACCGCGCGTCACAAAGCGTAAGTTTTTCCCGGGTTATATGTTGGTGCAAATGCGCTGGAGTCCGGCGGTGGCTACGTTTGTGCGGGGTTTGCCTAAGGTGATTGGATTCGTTGGAGCGCGGGATAAAGACCCGAGCCGAGAGCCTCGTGCGTGTTCCAAGGCCGAAATGGCGCGCTTGCTCGGTCAGATCACTGAAGGTGCCGAGGCGCCTCGTCGTCGTCTTGAAGTCGCAGAGGGTGATCAGATTCGAGTAATCGATGGTCCGTTTCAGGGGTTTGCTGGTCTGGTGGAAGAGGTCTTTGGTGACCGCGAGCGTCTGCGTGTCAGTTTTGAGATTCTCGGCCGTCCGACGCCGGTCGAGTTGGAGTTCAAACAGGTCGAGCTTGAATCGGGCTCCCAAGGATAATGATTTGAGCGCATCGATGATGTGCAAAAGGAAAAGATGTCATGGCGAAGAAAGAAGTAGGTCAGATCAAATTGCAGGTGCCTGCAGGTAAAGCGAACCCCGCACCTCCAGTTGGTCCGGCGCTTGGTCAGCATGGTGTGAATATCATGCAGTTCTGCAAGGAGTTTAATGCTCGTACTCAGCAGCAAGCAGGAATGATTATCCCTGTGGTGATTACTGTTTATGCTGATCGTAGCTTCAGTTTTATTACCAAGAGTCCTCCGGCTTCAACGTTGTTGATCAAAGCCGCTGGTGTCAAAGGTGGATCCGGTGAGCCAAATCGTAAAAAGGTCGGTTCGGTGACTCTTGCCCAGGTTGAAGAGATCGCTAAGGTCAAGATGCCTGATCTCAACAGCACCTCGATCGAATCGGCGATGGAGCAGGTTAAGGGGACTGCTGTTTCGATGGGGATTACCGTCGTTGACTAACAATTGATTTAACACGGTGGGAGCCTGCCTGAGCGCAGGTGTTTGACCACGAAGGAGTGAAGATGCCCAGAGTATCGAAGAATATGGCCGCAGCCCGCGCCAAAGTGGATAGTGAAAAAGAGTACACTTTAGCTGAAGCTTCAGCGACGGTAAAAGAGGTGGCTTACGCCAAGTACGACGAAACCATTGATTTATGTGTTCGTTTGGGTGTGGATCCTCGCCACGCCGATCAAAACGTGCGTGGGGCAGTCGTCCTGCCTCATGGGACCGGTAAAGATGTTCGCGTGATTTGTTTTGCTCGCGGCGAAAAGGCGAAAGAGGCCGAAGAGGCCGGCGCTATGGAAGTTGGCGCTGAAGAATTGATGCAAAAGATTCAAGGTGGTTGGTTCGATTTCGATAAAGCCGTCGCCACGCCGGACATGATGGCGGTTGTTGGTCGTATAGGAAAGCTCCTTGGGCCACGGGGTTTAATGCCTAACCCGAAAGTCGGTACGGTCACCATGAACGTCAGCCAAGCGATTTCAGATCTCAAAGGCGGCAAGGTCGAATACCGTGTCGATAAGGCGGGTAATGTTCATGCTCCGGTGGGGCGTGTGAGTTTCGATGCAGAAAAGATCGAAGAAAATGCTCGCGCTCTGCTTGCTGCTCTGGTACGGGCGCGCCCGTCATCGAGTAAGGGTGCCTATGTTCGTCGGGTGACGATGTCTTCAAGCCAGGGTCCTGGTGTGGACGTTGCTCCGTCGGAAGCCGGCGGCCTAAACTAAGTGATTTTGTCCCTCGTTGGTGGTGCGGCGGGGGTGTCTAAGACAGTGGGTCTCCTGGAGATAATGTGCGCATGCACGCCCACCGAGACGGGAAGACCACCCCGTCCAGAACCGCATAAGCGGTGAAAGGGAGCGTATGGAGCGTCAAGCTAAGGTGGCCTTAGTTGAGTCGATTCGCACTGAGCTCGCCGAATCACCTTCTGTGGTGCTGGTCGATTTCAACGGGCTTAACGTTGAGAATGCAGTCCAGTTCCGTAGGGAGTGTTTGCAAGCTGGTGTCCGATTTAAGGTCATCAAAAATCGCCTGATCGGCAAAGCCGTTGAGGGCACAGATCATGAGGTGGTCAGTCCATTGCTCGTCGGAATGACGGGTATTGCGTGGGCTGAATCGGATCCTGTGGGTCCAGCCAAGGTGGTCGCCAAATTCGCCAAGGAGCATGAAGAGCAGCTCCGTATCAAGGGTGGGGCACTTCAGGGTGAACTGCTCGATGCAGAGGGCGTTAAGAACTTGAGCACTATGCCGGGTCTTGATGAACTCCGCAGTAAGTTGCTCGGCCTGTTCAATGCGCCGGCACAGAAGCTGCTTGCGCAAATCGAGGCACCCGCACAGAAACTTGTGGGTACCATTCAGGCGTATGTGGATGATCAAGAGGCTGCCTAGTCCTCAACTGTAACTGTGAATTTATTTGAGAATATAAAGCTATTTAGAAAAGGAATATAACAATGGCTGATCTTGCAAAGATTATCGATGATCTCTCGGCTTTGACCGTGATGGAAGCTGCTGACCTGGTGAAGCAGCTTGAAGAAAAATGGGGCGTGGAAGCTGCTTCCGGCGCACCAGTAATGGTTGCTGCTGCCGGTGGTGCTGCTGAAGGTGGTGCTGCAGCTGAAGAAAAGACTGAGTTTGATGTCGTTCTGACGAGCGGTGGCGGACAAAAGATCAAAGCAATTAAGGCGGTTCGTGAGTTGACCGGTGCTGGCCTCAAAGAGGCTAAGGACATGGTCGAAAGTGCTCCGACCACCCTTAAAGAAGCGGTCTCGAAAGAGGAAGCCGAAGCAGCCAAAGCTACGCTTGAAGAAGCTGGCGCCGAGGTTGAGCTCAAGTAAGCTCTTCGTCGCTTAGACTGTATCAGCCCACTCCGTCTTTGGCGGGGTGGGCATTTGGTCCTTTTATCGTCCGGAGTGGGGCGATAGGGGCAATCGATTTGAGAACTAACCGTATTGACGGAGTGTGTTGATGGTGAAGCTGACCCAGCCAAACAACCGCCTGCGCAAGGGCTATGGTAAGCTCGAGGCAGGAATTGCAATTCCGAATCTGATCGAGATTCAAAAGCGTAGTTTCGCAAGCTTTCTACAAGCCGACCTCGCCCCTGAGAGTCGCGATCAAGAGGTGGGGATTGAAGCCGCGTTCAATCGCGTTTTCCCGATCTTTGATTACAATGATACCGCGGAATTAAGGTTCAAAGAGTACCATTTAGGTGAGCCGAAGTACGACGAAGGGGAGTGCCGTGCTCGTGGGTTGACCTACGCTGCGCCGCTCGAGGTCGTCGTTGAGTTGATCACCTATGAGGTTGACAGCGAAACGAGCGCCAAGACCTTTTTGAACTTGATCGAACAACCCGTATTCTTTGGTGAAATTCCATTGATGACCGCCGCAGGGACGTTCATCATCAATGGTACTGAGCGCGTGGTGGTCAGTCAGTTGCACCGTAGTCCGGGCGCCTTCTTTGAACTCGACAAGAGCCGCAGTACGCCTGGAGCCAAGAAGCTCTACACGGCGCGTATCATTCCGTACCAAGGATCGTGGCTCGACTTTGAGTTCGACACCAAAGATTTGATGCATGTACGTATCGATCGCCGTCGCAAGTTGCCCGCAACCATTTTGTTGCGAGCACTCGGTTATGATGAAGAGTTCCTTTTGGACTACTTCTATGAGCGTATCCAAATGGACTTGTCGAAAGCTGGCAAAGCCTCGCTCAAGTTTGATCCGGCGATCTGGGAGAACAAGCGCGCTAGCCGTGATTTGATTCACCCTGGCTCGAAGAAGCAGATTGTTCCGCGTAACCGCGTGATCAAGCGCGGTCACTTGAAGCGATTGGGTTGGACTTTCGATGAAAAGAAGGGCTGGGTTGCCGAAGCCGGTGCGCTCAAGAAGCTTGAACTCGATGAAGAAGAACTCGCGCTTCAGCGTGTTGCAAATGATGTTGTCGACAAGAAGACGGGCGAAGTCCTGGCTCGCTGTAAGCAAGAGCTGGACGCCGAAACGGTCGCTGCGTTGGCCGAAGCGGGTGTGAAGAACTTTGAAGTGTTGTTGATCGATAAGCTCAACATGCAGGACTTTATGGTGCGTACGCTCGATAAAGATGGCGTTGAAAGCTGTGAAGAGGCGCTAGAAGAGATTTATCGTCGTATGCGTCCGGGCGATCCGCCCACGGCAGAAGCAGCGACGGCGTTGTTCAATCGCTTGTTCTTTAACAAAGAGCGTTACAACTTGAGCCGAGTGGGTCGCCACAAGCTCAATCGTAAGTTCGGTTTAGATGAGCCTGAGAACAATCTGATTCTGACGAAGCGTGATATCCTTGAAGCCGTGAAGTACCTGATTGAGGTGCGTCATGGTCGTAAGAACCTCGATGATATTGATCACCTGGGTAATCGTCGTATCCGTTCGGTCGGTGAGCTGCTTGAAAATCAGTATCGTCTAGGCTTGGTTCGTATGGAACGTGCCATTCGCGAGCGCATGAGCTTGCAGGATATTGATTCACTCAACCCGGCGGAATTGGTGAATCCCAAGCCGGTCAACGCAGCGATCAAAGAATTCTTTGGATCGTCCCAGTTGAGCCAGTTCATGGATCAGACCAATCCGCTCTCTGAGGTCACGCACATGCGTCGTCTCTCGGCGCTTGGTCCTGGTGGATTGACTCGTGAGCGAGCCGGCTTTGAGGTGCGAGATGTGCACCCGACTCACTATGGTCGCATTTGTCCGATCGAGACGCCTGAAGGTCCAAACATTGGTTTGATTGCGAGCTTGGCGACCTACGCTCGGGTGAACAAGCTTGGCTTCATCGAGACACCGTATCAGCGTGTGGTCGACGGTGCGCCGAAGTCTGATGATATCACGTATTTCTCCGCTTTGGACGAGGCTGGTGAGGTGATCGCTCAGGCTTCCGAACCAACCGATGACAAAGGCGTCTTTGTCAATGAGTTGGTTCAAGCTCGGCATGAAGGTGAAATCGTGCTGGTCCCGCGTGAGGAAATCACCATGCGCGACGTGGCGCCGAACCAGTTGGTCTCCGTCGCTGCGAGTTTGATTCCTTTCTTAGAGCATGATGATGCGAACCGTGCCTTGATGGGATCGAACATGCAGCGCCAGGCGGTGCCGCTGTTACGAACGGAATCGCCGTTCGTTGGTACCGGTATCGAAGCCGTTGTGGCGAAAGACTCCGGTGTGACAATTACCGCTCGGCGCGGTGGAACGGTGGAGAGCGTTGAGGGCTGTCGCGTGGTGGTTCGCGCCGGTGATGGCGAAGACAGCGCCATGGAAAATCCGGTCGATATTTACAGCCTCGTCAAGTTCACTCGTTCGAACCAGAATACCTGTTTGACGCAGCGTCCTGTGGTTCGAGTCGGTGATACCATCGAGAAAGGCGAAGTGATCGCCGATGGACCTTCGACCGAGATGGGCGAGTTGGCCTTGGGTCGTAACTGCGTCGTGGCCTTTATGCCTTGGCACGGTTACAACTTTGAGGATTCGATCCTGGTGAGTGAAGAGATCGTGGAGGACGACCTGTTCACCTCGCTGCACGTTGAAGAGTTCGAATGTGTAGCACGAGACACCAAGCTCGGTCCTGAAGAGATCACCCAAGACATCCCAAATGTCGGTCAAGAGAGCCTCATGGATCTCGATGATTCGGGCATCATTCGTGTGGGCGCTAAAGTGGGTCCTGGCGATATCCTTGTCGGTAAGACGACGCCTAAAGGTGAAACCCAGCTTAGTCCTGAAGAGAAGCTTCTTCGAGCCATTTTCGGTGATAAAGCAGGTGATGTTCGTGATACCAGTTTGCGCGTGCCACCAGGTGAGTATGGCACGGTGATCGGAGCGAAAGTCTTTAGTCGACGAGGTATCGATAAAGACGAGCGTGCTCGTGAGATCGAGGATGAAGAGATCGCTGCATTGCGCAAGGATGCTGGCGATGAGATTCGCATTTTGCGTCTCTCTTCTCATGATCGTGCGCGTGATGAGCTGAAGGGTGACAAGTTGAGCGCAGATCTGCGCGACACGGGCCGCAAGGTCATCTTGAAGAAGGGCACCGAGCTAACGGCTGAAGTACTCGCCGATCTCAGCGGTCGCGATTTAGCGATCTTGCAGGTTGAAAATGGCGATAAGGCTGCTTCGATCGCAAGCATCTTCGCTGCGCTTGATAAGCGCGTGGAGAGCATTCAAGAGCGCGTCGAAGCCCGTATCGATCGATTAACCCGTGGCGAGGAACTCAGCCCGGGTGTGATCAAGATGGTCAAGGTGTACGTGGCTGTGAAGCGTAAGCTGATGGTCGGTGATAAAATGGCGGGTCGTCACGGCAACAAAGGTGTGGTTTCCCGCATCTTGCCGCGTGAAGATATGCCGTACCGATCCGATGGTCGTCCGGTTCAACTGGTCCTCAATCCCTTGGGTGTGCCCTCACGTATGAACGTCGGGCAGATCCTTGAGACGCACTTAGGGCTCGCAGCGCTGAGCAGCGGTGAGGTGCTGAACGAGATGATCGAGACCGGTGCGACTGCGGATGAGCTGCGCACGGTGCTTAACTCCTACTATGACAGCGAGAGTGAAAAGCAGAAGATCGCGGAACTCGATGATGACGGCGTTGTGGCGGTAGCTAATAAAGAACGTCGTGGTCTGCATGTGGCAACACCGGTCTTTGACGGCGCCAACGAAGACGAGATCAGTCATCTGCTTGAGCTTGGTCGTCAGCCAGTCAATGGTCGCAGTCCGCTCTTTGATGGGCGAACAGGCGATGCATTTGACCAAGATGTGACCGTGGGCGTGATGTACATGCTCAAGTTGCACCACTTGGTTGATGAAAAGATTCACGCACGCTCCATCGGACCGTATTCCTTGGTCACTCAGCAGCCGCTGGGTGGTAAGGCACAGTTCGGCGGTCAGCGTCTTGGCGAGATGGAAGTTTGGGCGATGGAAGGCTACGGAGCCGCCTTCACCCTTCAAGAGTTCCTCACCGTCAAGTCGGATGATGTGCAGGGTCGTACGCGTATGTATGAGGCAATCGTCAAAGGTGAGCATGTCCTTGAGGCAGGCATACCTGAGTCGTTCAACGTGTTGATGAAAGAGCTTCAGGCTTTATGCCTTGATGTGGAGCTTTTGAATGATCGCGACGCCGAAGAAGAAGACCCCACTCCGCTTTTCTGATTGAATTCAAACCCATTGAGCGCGGCATCTGCTGCGTGGAGGCGCACCTTTGAGCAAGGACCTCTGGAATTTTCTGCCCAAGACCGAGGAAACCCTGGATTTCCAGGCGATCCGTATTTCGCTTACCGCTCCCGAGACGGTTAAAGAATGGTCGCACGGTGAAGTTAAGAAACCTGAAACCATCAACTATCGAACTTTTCGTCCAGAACGTGACGGCTTGTTCTGTGCGCGGATTTTCGGACCCGTAAAGGATTTTGAATGCCTTTGCGGTAAGTATAAGCGCATGAAGCATCGCAACATCGTGTGCGAAAAATGCGGGGTTGAGGTGATCAGCTCGAAGGTTCGTCGTACCCGAATGGCGCACGTCTCTTTGGCTACGCCCGTGGCTCATATTTGGTTCTTAAAGAGCCTGCCGAGCCGAATTGGTTACGTCTTAGATATTCCGCTCAAGCAGCTTGAGCGCGTGCTCTATTGTGAAGCCTTTGTGGTTCTTGATCCGATGGAGACGACCCTAAAGAAGGTCGCGGTTCTTAGTGAAGACGAATATTACGACGCGATCGACGAGTTTGGTGAGGATTCTTTCCGCGCCGACATGGGTGGTTCCGCCATTAAGGAACTCCTGGCGCAAATCGATCTTGCCGGCACGAGCGCAGAATTGCGTGAAGAGTTGGGTAAGACTCGCAGCGAGCAAAAGCGTAAGAAGATTTCGAAGCGCCTGAAGGTTATTGAGAATCTTCGTGACTCGGGTAGTGACTTTGGTGGCAACGACCGCATGCCGAATAATGCCGAGTTCATGGTGGTTGAGAACGTGCCGGTGCTGCCGCCCGATTTGCGTCCCTTAGTTCCGCTTGATGGAGGGCGTTTTGCGACGTCTGATCTCAACGATCTGTACCGCCGCGTGATCAACCGCAACAACCGCCTCAAGCGTTTGTTGTCGCTCAATGCACCTGACATTATTGTACGTAACGAGAAGCGCATGCTTCAAGAAGCGGTTGATGCGTTGTTTGACAACGGTCGACGTGGTCGAGCGATCACTGGTCAGAACCAACGTCCGCTCAAGTCGCTTAGTGATATGCTCAAGGGCAAGCAGGGTAGATTCCGGCAGAACTTGCTCGGTAAGCGTGTGGATTACTCAGGGCGTTCGGTCATCGTGGTCGGTCCTGATCTCCGTTTGCACCAATGCGGTATTCCAAAGATCATGGCGCTCGAACTCTTCAAGCCCTTCATCTTTAAGAAGCTTGAAGATCACGGCTACGTGACCAACATTAAATCGGCTAAGCGCATGGTCGAGCGTCAGAAAAAGGAAGTCTGGGATATCCTCGATGAGGTCATTCAAGAGCATCCTGTGATTCTCAATCGTGCACCGACGCTTCACCGCCTCGGTATGCAGGCCTTCGAAGCTGTGTTGGTTGAAGGCAAAGCGATTCGTCTCCACCCCTTAGTTTGTGTTGCCTTCAACGCAGACTTTGATGGTGACCAGATGGCTGTTCACTTGCCGCTCTCGATTGAAGCGCAGATGGAAGCCCGCGTGCTCATGATGAGCACCAACAATATTCTGCACCCAGCACATGGTAAGCCCATTATTGTGCCGACGCAGGATGTGGTCTTAGGTTGCTACTATGTCACCCGTGAACGTCCCTTTGCTAAAGGCAGCGGCATGAGCTTTGGCTCGATGCGTGAGGTGCGTATCGCTTACGATGCAGGCGCAGTGAGCTTGCACGCAGCCATCAAGGTTCGCTTCAAGAACGAGATGATCGACACCACGGTTGGTCGTGTTTTACTTTATGAGTTGTGTCCAGAGCAGATGCCTTTCTCGATGGTCAACAGTGTCATGAACAAGAAGTCGCTCGGTAATCTGATCGACGAGTGTTTCCGACTGAGTGGTCAAAAGGCGACGGTGTTGCTTGCCGATAAACTTCGAACGCTTGGTTTCACCGAGTCGACTCGTGCCGGTATTTCCATTGCGCTTGAGCACATGACGATTCCGGAAGAGAAGGCAAAGATCCTAGGTGATGCTTCGGACGAAGTGGGTCGCACGGTGCTTGCCCACCAGCGAGGTATTATTTCGGATTCTGAGCGCTACAACAAGGTCATCGACATCTGGGCACGTGCCAATGATGACGTGACCGCGTGCATGATGAAGGGTATCGAATGGGATAATCTGACGGGTCCTGATGGGGAAACCGTCGAAACGCCATCCTTCAACTCGATTTACATCATGGCGGACTCCGGTGCTCGTGGCTCGACGCAACAGATGCGTCAGCTTGCCGGGATGCGTGGTCTAATGGCTAAACCGTCAGGCGACATTATTGAGCAGCCTATTACGGCAAACTTCCGTGAAGGGTTGACGGCGCTTCAGTACTTCATCTCGACGCACGGCGCACGCAAGGGCTTGGCCGATACGGCGCTTAAGACCGCCAACTCGGGTTACCTGACTCGTCGTTTGGTTGATGTGGCTCAAGACGCCATCATCACCGAACATGATTGTGGGACCATCGATGGTATCGACATCATGCCGCTGATCGAAGCGGGCGAGGTGATCGAGAAGATCGGTGATCGTATTTTAGGTCGTGTATCGCTCGAGGACGTTGTCGATCCCATGACCGGTAAGGTGCTGTTCAAGTCTGGACACCTGTTCGACGAAGCAGCTGTCGGTGTGATTGAGGACGCGGGTATTCAGCGCGTTCTTATTCGTTCGGTGCTCACGTGTGAGTCCAAGGTGGGTATCTGTGCGTGTTGCTACGGGCGTGACCTGGCTCGAGGTGAGCTCGTCAACATTGGTGAGGCGGTCGGCGTGGTTGCTGCTCAGTCCATCGGTGAGCCAGGTACTCAGTTGACCATGCGTACGTTCCACATTGGTGGTGCGGCGTCTGCACGCGTTGAGCAAGCCTACCACGACTGCCTTGGCGGTGGTCGTGTGAAGTTTGTCGAACTCAATGCGTTCGCCGATCACAGCGAGAATGGCGAAACCCGTTTGGTCTGCATGAGTCGTCGAGCAGAGATTAAGATCATCGACTCGACGGGTCGTGAGCGTGAAACGTATCCGGTGGTCTATGGCGCCAATATCTATGTCGTCGAAGATCAAGATATCATGCCGGGTCATCGACTCTGTGATTGGGATCCCTTCGCCTCGCCATTCTTGGTGCCGGTTGATGGGATGCTGGGCTTCCGTGATTTGATCGAAGGCGTGACCTTCGAAGAGCGTGCTGACGAGCAGTCGGGTCGTTCCGAGCGTCACATTATCGAAGCGAAAGATCCTTCCCTGCGTCCGGCGCTGACCGTGACTACCAAGGACGGTGAGCTACATGTGATTACGTTGCCTGTGGCAGCGATCCTCTCCTCGACCGAGATTCGTCCAGGCATGGACGTGGCGGCCGGTACGGTGGTGGCTAAGAAGGTCCGTGAAACGGCGAAGACCAAGGATATTACGGGTGGTCTACCACGCGTGATCGACTTGTTCGAAGCGCGTCGACCACGGGACCTTGCCGTGGTCTCCCACATTGCTGGTGAAGTGAGCGAGCAACCCGAGAAGAAGGGTAAGCGTATCCTGCGTGTCACCCCAGAGATCGGTGACTTCATTGAGTATCCGATTCCGAAGGGGCGTCACTTGACGGTTCACACCGGTGACTTTGTTCAGCCCGGTGAGGCCATGACCGAAGGTCAGATCAATCCGCACGATATCCTACAGATCAAAGGCCTCAAAGCCTTGGCTGCGCATATGGTGAACGAAGTTCAAGAAGTCTATCGACTCCAGGGCGTGAAGATCAACGATAAGCATGTCGAGACGATCGTTCGTCAGATGCTTCGCCGTGTGCGCATCATTGACTCTGGTGATTCTCGATTCTTGCTTGAAGATTCGATCAGTCGTCGAGCCTTTGAAGCTGAGAACCAGCGCTTGATGGACGAAGGGTTGATGCCTGCAGCGGGTGAGCCGCAACTCTTGGGTATTACCAAGGCGTCGTTGGTTACCGACTCGTGGATTTCGGCAGCCTCGTTCCAAGAGACCACCAAGGTGCTCACGCAGGCTTCGCTCAGTGGTCAGGTCGATCACTTGCGCGGCCTCAAAGAGAACATCACGGTTGGTCGCTTGATCCCAGCGGGTACCGGTATCGATCACTACAAGTATCTCGAAACCGAGGTCGACGAGATCGAAGGTATTCCAGATGACTTGCTGATGGAGGATGTGTCGCTCTTCTAGGCGATTCTGACCGATGCGCGATGCGGGCGAAGTTGATGACTTCGCCCGTTTCGTTTTTTTCATGCGCACAGGTGGTCTGGGCAGGCGCAGCCGGGCAAGGTAAGCAGGAGACATGGAGAACCTGATGCCCCATCGCCTGACGCGTCGTTTTGCGTTGTTTATTGGTCCATTGAGCCTGACTTTTATGCTGCTTGCAGCACCTGCTTTTGCCGTGCCAGCAGCGCTGACTGTTGAGCTGCGAGGCGTTGCAAAAACTAAAACGAAAGTCACTGAGCGTATTGATCACAGCACGGTACGCATGGCCTTTCCGCTCAAGCCTGTGGCTCAAAAAGTTGTTGAGCCCATGCCGTTGATGGCGCTGCTGAGCGCAGCGGGTAGTGGCGCTGCACAAGGCGCAGAGGGTAACGAGGTCGTTGTTGAGTTTCGGGGGATGGAATTTCATCCCCATCGGGTGGTGATCTCGGAAGGGACACAAATTCGTTTGCAAAACGACTCGCCGGTTCCGTTGGACTTAGAGCCGCGTGGACGGGCTGGGAAACCCATTCGTGTCTCAGCCGGTGATTCGGTGCGCTTTGGGCCCGGTGTGTCCGCTGTTTATCGCTACGGTGCAAAGCGTTGGTCCAACGCGTTGTTGCGCGTGGACGTCGCGCCAAAGGGGCAACTCGCACCAATGAGTTGGAAAGAAGGCGCGTACACTCTTGACCTCAAAGGGCTCAAAGAGGGGCCTTCTCGGTTGCGGATTCTACTCGGCGACGAATGGTACGCGGTTCCAGAATTTGTGCTCCGTCAGAACAACACGCTGCGCATGGTGATTAGTTTTGAGGCGCCCAAGAAGGGAGCCGAAAAACAGCTACAGGTTCGAGAACGTCGCGAGATACCCGTTGAACTGAGCGATGATATGTTGATGATGGATCGCCCGAAAAAGCGAAAGAAGAGGAAGCGTCGTAAGCGACGTCGACGAGGAAGGAGGCGATAAGATGAATTCGGTTAGGCTTTATTCTGCGCCTCTTTTGACCCTGGTTGGTGGTTTGGTCGCTGTGGTGATGCTGGCATCAACGATGGGTGATGCCATTGAACAGCGCGCTCGCTCGTTAGCTGATCGAGCCTTTGGTGAGGCGCAAACCAACTGGCAGAATCAAGCTCGAGATTTGGTGCTCGAGGCTGCTGAACTGGCGCGTGCGAGTGAGATGCCCAGCCCTGATGTGGCGTCGGAGGTTTTACGCTGGCGCATCGATTCGGGCGGTAAACTCGTTGAAGGATACGGGTCCGGTTTCGAGGGCGGAGAGCCAGATGTATCCGGTATGAATGTGGTGCATCGTGCTCTGCAAGGCGTGGCATCGGACGCCGTGATTCATCTCTCTGCTGGTGAAAAGGGCGTATGGTGGCACGTAGCTGCGGCGCCTCGGGGCAAAGATGGCTTTGTCGATGGTGTTGCTGTGGTGGGGCGACAGCTCAAGCTTGTGGCGAAGAGTATTAGCGAACAGATGGCTGCTTTGACCGCAAGCAGTGGGATGCCGGTTCATTCGGTTTTGTTTGATGGTCGTAAGATTCTGCATGGAAAGTCCTCGGATTCACTGACCGCTATGCTCAAGCCGGGCAAAGTCGATGGATCGGTCAAGGCGCTCGGACAAACTTCGCTTCTTTTGGGAATCCCGGGCGGGGCATCACGCCTGGTCGCCGGGAATGTGATCCTCACCGAAGGTGGGCGACTGGTCTTAGCGACAGTGGTCGATGCGCGCAAAGGCTACCGAACGGTAACCGACCAGGTAAAAACGGGTCTGGGTGCGATCGCCTTATTGTTTGTGCTGGGTATCGTCGTGATTTTCTTTGAAGGCCGACGGGTGGCAAGGGCCGGTGACACATTGATTACCTGGTTGCACACCTGGCGTAGCTCTGGCGCCGGTGCGCCGGTCGAATCGTTAGGGCTTCCTGGCATCTTTGAGCGCGTCGCGCGCAACGTCGATTTGACGTTGGCGGGAGCGGTTGCGGACACCCCGCGAGCAGTACATGAGACGATGAACGATTCGTTTTCGGCGGGTGCTGAAGACGATGATGTGAGCGCTGACTTTGATCAGTTTTCGGCCAGCGCTGTTTTTGATTCCGTTGACGGCAATACGCAGACGTCCAGCGCCGGAGCAGTGAGTTTATTTGACGGTCTAGATGACACGCAAACCAAACTCGATGACCTACCCCCGCTGCCGACGGATTTACCTGCGCCGCCGCTGCCTTCTGCGGTTCCTGCGCCGGTGCCGGCAGCAGGTGGCTTACCACCTATGCCTGGGACGTTGCTTGCGGGCAAAGAGATTGGGCATGACGCGGCGATTGCACCCGAAGATCCCGGTGGTATGTTTGAAGATGCGCCGACTGGACAGTTTGAGGTGCCTGAGAGCTTGCTGCAACAGATCGCCGTTGAGGCTGAAGGCGTGGCAGACGTCTCGTCCAGCGATCCCGAGCATTTACTGTACAAAGAATACTATTCGCTTAGAGAACGTCTGGGTGAAGACGTTGAAGGCTTAACCTTCGAGCGTTTTAAACGAAAGATTGAGACCAGCCGTGCTCGAATTATGGAAGAAACCGGTGCCCGTGATGTCCGATTCACCGTGCGAGAAAAGAATGGATCAGCGAGTCTTCGTGCCCTACCGATCAACGATTAGGGCGTTGACGGTCACACTGCTGGTGTTGGGTCTTAGCAGCCCGGCGCAAGCCACATGGAAAAGAGCAACAAAGACGCGTGAGGGTATCGTTGTTGATGTGCGCGCCGTCTCTGGTCAATCGATCGTGACCGTACGAGGGACGTGGACGGCGAAACAATCGCCCCAAAGCCTATGGAAGGCGGTCAATGACCTTGAGCGCTATACGGAATTCATGCCCTACCTAGAGACCGCTAAAGTACTCAAACGCAAAGGCAGTTCGGCGTGGCAGTATTATTGTCTGGATACACCCATTATTAGCGATCGCGACTATACCCTCAAGCTGACGACGGATCCCAACCCAGGCAAAGACGGACGCTGGCGCGTGAGTTGGGTATCGGCAAATCAAGCCGGCCCGAAACCCAAGCCCGGTAAGGTGCGCGTCAAGGTAGCCACCGGCAGCTGGGCTTTTGAGTCGGTCCAGGGCGGTAAGGCCACAAAAATTGTCTACACCGTGCGCTCAGATCCGGGGGGTAGTATTCCGAGCTGGTTAGCGAACCGTGCCAACCGGCAAACGGTGCCGGACGTCATGCGCGCCTTGCTTAAGCAGTCTAAAAAATCCCGATACAAATGAGATCGACGCGTTCGATCCGGAGAAGAAACATGAAGAAATCCCTGATTCTGGGCCTTAGCCTGAGTCTGGTCGCGTGCAATTGCTCGGAAGGATCGAGCAGTTCGGCGGTAAAAAAATCATCAACGAAAGCCTTGGCGACCTTGCTCGCTGCCATGCCCTCAAAGGACGCGGGTTTGGTGGTCGCGGTTCATGACGTCGCCGGTGCACTTAAAGGTTTGAATGTTCAGGTGGATCGCTTGGCTGGTGCTATCGATGATCCAGCAAAGATTCGTGCAGCGGTGACTGATCGTTTTGGGTTTTCGCCCTTTGATGTGGCGGGTTGGACCGCTGCTGGAGTGGACACGAGCGGTGGTGTCGGCGTGTGGTTTGGCGGCGAGGGGAAGGTCGAGCAGTGGGCCTCGCTGGTGCTGCTGACGATCGCCGATAAAGCCAAAATGCTCGAGACGGTCAAACGACTCGCAAAGCGAGAAGGCGCCATGGATGTCGGCGCCATGGTCGCCCATGACGGCGGCGAGTGGTATCCTTTTGAGCGCACCTTGGGGCAGCGTACCACCCAATCGGGTGGGCTGTTTATCAAGGGCAACCAAGCTGTACTTACACGAGGAAAGTTAGAGGACGTGGCTCGATTGGCGAAGGATGCGCCGCGCATGGACAAAGATGCCGCCCTTAAAGACTTGATGGCGCAGCTCAAAGACTCAGGTCAGGCGGTGATTTATGGCTCGCGTAAGCTAAGCGTCAGCCAACTCGACGCAGACGCTGCGGTTCCTGCGTTAGAGGGCGACGGCTGGGCTGCTGCGGCGTCGGCGACCGAAGAAAAGATGGAAGTACACAGCGTATCCAAATCCGAAGGCGAGGCGCTTAAAGAGCTCAAGAAGTTGATCCCTGAACCGCTCCCGGTTCCCGCTGTTCCGGCGAATGCGCTAGCGGCGTGGCAGCAGAGCACCGACGCCAAAGCGATCATCGCCTTGTTTGCCCAAACGCCCCAGTTCGCTCGAGCGCTGAGTCAGCTCGAGCAGGGTCTCAAGCAGCTCGGCTTGGACCTGCACGATGATGTGCTCAAGCCCTTTGGCACCACCTTCTCGGCGTGGGTCGGCGTGGACAGTAAAGCGACCAGCCCCTTCTTGTTGCTCGGCACCGCCTTTGCTGGTGTGGACATCGCGGGAGGTGAGCCACAAAAGTTCATCGATACGGTCAAAAAGGTGATCGAGACCACCGGCGCGCCGGTCCCCGGATTGACGGGCTTACCGAACGGCTTTGATTTCAAACATCAGATGGGCACCTTGAAAATTCGTGCCGAGAAAGAGGGCAACCGTTTGAGCGCTCGCTTTGGTGACGCGCCGAAAGAGACACTAGCGGCGACTCGACCAGCAGCGAAGCGTGTATCCCTCGACAAAGATCAAGCCTCGGCGGCTTGGGTGGATTTCCAAGCGCTTGCTGGCGCCGCCAAAGTGGGTGGGTCGTTAGCGGGTCAAAGTCCGCTCGCTGCGATTATCGAAAAAGTCGCCGATGCCTTAGGGCAATACGACCACTTGATCGTCACCAGCGGTCAAAAAGGTCCTTACCAGTTGAGTCATGGCGCCATGGTGATGACGAAGGCTGCGCCTGCGGGTAAATGATTCGCTTAGCTGGGCTATCGAGGAACTTTGGCGACCGAGTCATCTTGGATCAGGTCGACCTAGAGGTCGCAGCGGGTGAGGTGGTGGCGGTGCTCGGCGCCTCGGGCGCCGGCAAGTCCACCTTGCTGCGTATCGTCGGCGGCTTGGATCGAGCCTACTTGGGCTCGGCGCAGGTGGATGGTCAGGACTTAGCGGCGATGAGCGATGCCGAGCTCACCGAGCTACGCGCCCACAGCGTGGGTATGGTGTTCCAGCGCTTTCATCTGCTGGCGCATTTGAGCGCGGCGCAGAACGTGGAGCTGCCGGGTTTGTTTGGTGGCGTGCAAGAGGCGCGTGCTGACGAGCTTTTAGAGGCGGTCGGTTTGGGTGGTCGCGGCGCCGAGATGCCCGAGCGCTTGAGCGGCGGCGAATGTCAGCGCTTGGCGGTGGCGCGTGCGCTGCGCAACCAGCCTAAGGTTTTGCTCGCCGATGAACCCACAGGGAACTTGGACGACGTCTCGGGCGCCGCGGTCATTGAGCACTTGAGCTCGCTGGCGCGTCAAAGCGGCGCGGCGAGCCTGTGGGTGACTCACGAAGAGCGCGTGGCGGCCGCCGCCGACCGGGTCTTGCACTTGGTCAACGGTCGCCTGGAGACGGCGTCATGAGAGGCTTTGGCGGGTTGTTGCGCGGCAGTATTCGCCGTGACGTCGGTCCGCTGTTGGTCAGCGGCTTAGGTATTATGATCGGCGTCGCCGCCTTGGTGTTTTTCTTGCGCTTAGGCTTGGGCGCCAAAGAGCATATCTTTGAAGGGCTCATGGGTCAGCTGCCCGTAGGCACCCTCGAGCTCAAAGCCGAAAAGGGTACCGCCCTATTGGGATTTTTGACCGGCAGTCAGACCAAGGGCTTGGGCCCGACGATTGCCGAGCCGCACTTAGAAGAGCTGCGCAAGCACCCGGCGGTGGACAAGGTCCACGAGCGTCTGCGCGTGGACTTTCCGATGATCGCTTGGGGGCTGCAAAAAGAGCTGCGCTTACCCAAACCCATGGCGGTCGATGTCTTCGCCAGCGGCTTGCCTGAGGATTACGTCGCAGGGGATGTCGCGAAGGGCTACAGCTTTACCGACCCGGGCAAGGGTAAGCCTATTCCAGTTTTGGTCTCAAAGCGCTTACTCGCCATGGCGAACAGCGCGCTGGCGGCGACCTTACGCATTGAACTCACGCCCAAGCTGATCGCTGGTTTGACGTACAACGTCCAACTCGGCCGCTCCTTTATGACCGGTAGTCGCAAAGACCCAAGGGCGCGGGTGGTGACCTGTCAGGTCGTCGGGGTGTCCGACCGCGCCACCACCTTAGGGTTCTCGGTGCCTGCCGCCGTGGCGGCCCGCTGGAACGAAGAATTTGGACGCCCGGCGCGGCCGGTAGAGAGCGCCTGGGTGGAGCTGACCGAGCCGCAGCGCATGGCCGAGGTGGTCAAGGTGGCTCGCTCGCTCGGTGTGGCGGTTGATGAGAGCCAGCGCATGGTGGCGGTGGCGCTCGATGCCGCTCTAGCCATTTTGTTGTTGGTGGCGGGCGTGCTGCTCAGCTTAGCGGCGATGATCATCGCCCAGACCTTCTACGCCCGCGTCGCGCTTCGGCGCGCCGAGTATGCCCTGTACCGCGCCTTGGGCGCTAAACGCAGCACGGTGATCGCCGTGGTGCTCGCCGAAGCCGCCGGGGTGGGTTTGCTCTGCGGCGTGCTTGGCGTGGCTTTAGCGCTGGGCTTAGGCGGGTTTGTCGAGACGCAGGCGTTGCTGGCTGCAGCCGAGCTGCCGATTGCGCCCACGGCGTTGCTGTCTGAGCCGGTGCTTCCTGCCTTGGCTGGCCTAGCGGTGGCGGTCGGCTTTGCCGTGCTTGGCGCGGCGCGCCCGGCGATCAAAGCCGCCACGAGCGACCCGGCGCAGGGCTTAGGGCTCTAGCCTGCGCTAGCGTCTGTTCAGCCGCCCCTGGCCCGGCTATAGCCCCGAGCATGAAGAACGCCTTACGCCTATGTAGTTTTGCCGTGGCTTTGAGCGCTTGTGCGCAAGGCGCGCTGCCGCCTTTGCCGT
>CACGMS010000008.1 GCA_902574205.1 uncultured Candidatus Hydrogenedens sp.
CCAAGCCAATCACTGCAATGCCGACGTAGGTTTGTGTTCCGACTAAGTCATAAAATTTTTCGGTGTGGTTGATCCATGCAGGGATGAAGGCGACCCATTGAACGGCGACGATGAGGATCATCAAACCAACTAATGCCGGTACCGAACACATCAACCCAATCGAATCTTGGCCAGCTAGGAGACTGAGCGCACCAAGCGCCAAACAAGCCACGAGCGTCGTTAGGTTTGCTTTTGTTTCGGTCATCGAAACACCCTCCACTGGACGAAGTAAGACTGAAAGATTGTCGTCTGGAGCGACAAAAAGGACGATCCTGTCAATTCATCATTGTTATGGTCGATTTATACCTTTTTTTGATATATAAAAGTCTAAATCGTTCTTTTGGGGTCTTAAATGAACGCTGTAGTTTCTGGTGCGACGGGCTTAATTGGGCGCTTATTGGTTGACCAACTCGACCAGGTAACGATCTTAACACGCGCTGAACAATCCAACCAAAATGCGGACGAGACACGATCAACAGTCACCTGGAAACCATCGGATGAGCCGGCACCTATTGAGGCGCTCGAACATCGTGATGTCATCTTCCATTTAGCGGGAGAACCCGTCGCTGCTGGTCGTTGGTCCAATGATAAAAAGCAGCGAATTCGCAATAGCCGCGTCACGGGTACTCGTCACTTGGTTGAGGGAATTGCCGCTTGCAAGCATCCGCCAAAGATTCTGATCGCGGCTTCGGCGGTCGGCTTTTACGGCGACCGCGGCGATGAGGTTTTGGATGAGCACTCCGAGCAAGGTTCGGGCTTTCTTCCTGAGGTCTGTAGCGATTGGGAACACGAGGCGATGAAAGCCGAGCGTTACGGTGTTCGGGTGGTCTGTCTTCGCATCGGTATTGTCCTCGCCGATGACGGCGGCGCACTCGAACAAATGGTGCCCATCTTTCGCCTAGGTGCCGGCGGCAAGCTGGGTAGTGGTCAACAGTGGATGTCCTGGATTCATGTCGATGACGTCGTCGGCCTCTTGCTTTGGGCGGCGCAGAACTCAGAGATCAGCGGCCCCATAAACGCTGTAGCGCCTCACCCTGTTCGCAATTCGGAGTTCACGAAACGTCTTGCTCAAGCACTGCAACGGCCAGCGTTTATGCCGGTCCCAGAATTCGGATTACGACTACTGTTCGGGGAGAAGACCTCGATCATTATGGCGTCACAACAAGTCTATCCTAAAGAAGCTGAACGCAATGGTTTCGAGTTCAAATTCCCCGAGTTGAAGTCCGCGCTCGACAACATTTTTGGCGATCTATGAAACGCTCAATCTTATGGTTTCGAGGTAAAGACCTGCGCCTCGCTGATCACGAAGGTGTGCAGCGCGCTTTGAACAGCGACCAGGTCATACCGGTCTTCGTTCTAGACTCATATTTCTTCGAGCCGGAGCGTGCTCAAGAGTTACCACACCGAATGCAATACTTGCTCGAGTCACTCCGTGAACTGGAACAAACCATTGCAGCTTGCGGTAGTGAACTTATCGTCCTGAGTGGGCGAAGCATTGACGTCATCCCCAAGCTGGCTGAGCGCTGGCATGTTGATGAGGTCATCGCTCAAGGCTGGACTGAAGCTTTTGGCCGCCAACGTGATCAGATCATCGCCAGTCGACTCAAATGCGACTTGACGCTCGTCACCGGCGAAACACTGATCATGCCAGGTACGATTCGGACACAGACGGGATCTTCATACTCGGTCTTTACACCGTTTTGGAAACGCTTCTTAGCTCAAGCCGAAATCAACGCCCCGCTGCCTTTGCCTAATGCGCTCCCACCGCTCCCCCAAGGCGTTCGAGGCACGGGTGAACGAATTCCCGAACTATCGGATTTAGGAATCACAAAAAACCCTGATTTGATCGCGGCCGGCGTGACCCCAGCATGGGAACGTCTACACACTTTTTTAAACGGACCTGCTGCACGCTACTCGAGCGCGCGTAACCGGCCGGATAAGGAGGGAACCAGTCGACTGGGTCCTGATCTTAAATTTGGTACGTTGTCGGCTCGGCAAGTCTACGCCGAAGCGAGCCGAGCAGAACTCAAGGCACAAACAGGCGCTTTCAGAAGGCAGATCATCTGGCGTGAGTTCGCTCATGATCTCATGTGGAATCATCCGGAACTTCTGCGCGAACCTTTTCGCAAGAAGTTTATCGGCTTTCCATGGACCGGTACGGAAGACCACTGGCAAGCTTGGGTGCATGGAATGACTGGTTATCCCATTGTCGATGCCGCCTCCCGCCAGCTGTTGGCGACCGGCTTCATACCGAACCGAGCCCGCATGATCACAGCAAGCTTTCTCACCAAGCATCTGCTGATCGATTATCGACGTGGCGAAGCCCACTTCATGAAATGGCTTACCGACGGCGACTGGATACAAAACAACTTTGGCTGGCAATGGTCGGCAGGCTGTGGTTGCGACGCTCAGCCTTATTTCAGGGTGTTCAACCCTATTCTCCAAGGTAAAAAGTTTGACCCAACAGGCGCCTATGTCCGCCAGTGGGTGCCCGAGATCCGCGACCTGCCCAAACGATTCGTGCACACTCCATGGATGGCGGAAAAATCACTCTTCGACGATGATTACCCCGACCCAATCGTGGATCACGCTGCCGCGCGCGCGCGCTTTTTGACGCACGCCAAGTCGTATTTATCCGGGAGCTAGTTGCCCTTGCGACGAAAAACACGAACGGCGGTGACGGCTGCTTTCCCGGCTGCTTCGAACTTCAACTCCTCATGAAATGTACCTTGGTTTACCCGGCGGCGAACCGTGGTGAGGAGTCCCGTCTTGAAGCGATCTTCCGTGACTAAAACCGGTTCATTTTTCAGCCAACGGCTTCGACGCTGGGTCTGACCGCCGTCAATCGTCCGACCAATCGCCCAGCGATTGTCCGTCGGTAAAACGATGGTATCGTCTGTAAAGCGAGTCAGGACACGAAAAGCGATACCCGAGGGTCTACTTTGTATCACCTGGCGAACGGCTAGTGTGCCCATAACCTTGCGCGAAAACCAACCATAACCCATGCCCTTGAGTATCGGGTCTAGGGATTGCGATGCCTTGGCATCCAGTTGCCACGTGCCATCAAATGGCTTGGATGAACGACCAGCCAAGCTCTGCGCTGGCGTCATCATCAAAACACAAGAGACCCCCACTGCGATGAGATATCTCATGGATTTACACCTACGTCTTCCATCCCCGCAGAAACTATACGCTGGGTATGGTGCAAAATGTTGATCACTCGAGCAGGCGATACATAAGATGGCGCCTGATAAAGCACTCGCTGCATCATCTGCTCATGGTCTAAGGCAAACAAAGACTTTTGAGATTGAGCCAAAGGCACCGGTTTTTCATCGCAAAAGAGCTGGCGCTGACGGACACTCCAATGGTGATCACGATCATGCACATCTACTGTGGTCGCACGCTTAAAATCGGTACCTGCGCTGAGTTCTAGTCGTGCTCGGCCGGATTCGAGTTCAAGTTCAATCACGAGGGAACCGGGTTGAGCGTTCACCGAACTGACAGCGATGATAGGACTCAGATCAGCGATGTTGTGCAAGCGGGCAACGCAGGCCCCAAAGAACTGCTCAGGGCGCTCTGTCCCGACGCCCCGCTTGGTCATGGTGACCTGTATATCGATGTTCCCTTGAAGCCGGGCTTTGAGTGTTTGGTGCCAAGCGAGTAACAACTCGATATGCTCGATATGCAAAACGAGTTGTTTCGTCTTCGCATGTTCGAACAGATCGCTCGCCTCTTGCGCATCAAGCGTCAAAGGGAACTCAACAAGGACGTGACAGCCGTGATCCAGAGCAACGGAGACGTGCTCTGCATGGAGCGTGTTCGGAGAACACACCGCGATGGCTTCAACCCGACTGACGAGCTGCTCAAAGCCAAAGTTCGGAACGTCAAACTCGTCAGCGTAGCGACCACGCGCAACCCCGACCAACCGGCATCGTTGATCAGCCACGATCGCCCGAGCACGAGCTCGACCGGCGAGACCGACTCCAACGACACCCCATGTGATCACGACTTCGTCCGCCTCTCGACTTAGGCAGTCGAAGGTTTAGCGGTCTCTTTGCCAGGAAACAACTCGCGCATGCGCTCCAACCGATATCTAAAAATGCGATCGACATCTGAACGGACAAACAGCCGCTGGATCAAAGCACCACCAAAGACACGGTACCGGACTCGGTCCGTACATAAGGTCCCGCCGTCTTGAGCGACAAACTCATGCGTGTGGTGCCACTGACGATAAGGCCCACGGAGTTGCTGATCGACAAACGAATGCGGTGGATTCCAATCGGTGATTTCTGTTCGCCAACGCAACGGTATGCCGCGCAAGCGAATACGATAATCAATCAAAGCACCCGTCCTCATCTCAACAGGCTTGGGCGTCAAAACCTCAAACTTGAGAAAGTCCGGGGTGAGCGCTTCGAGGTTGTGGGCATCTTGAAAGAAGCTAAAAACCTCATCGATGGGATAGTCGAGGAAGCAACTCGACTCCAACAACCATGATCCATCAGACTGGCGTACTTGGGTGACCTCTTCGTTCATAATATTCTCCTAAACCGTCGTTCGACGCGCATCATCTTGCCGTAATAAATTTTCGAGCATCCCAAGCACGACCGCCCAGGCGCAACCGACTGCGAACAGACCGAAAGCCCCGTGAATGGTCAGACAACCTAACCGTTCACCGCCCCAGTACGCAGCAGGTCCGCCAAATGCTCCAATGATCAGAGCGAGGCGGCGATTTCTGAGCATAACTCGTTGACTATGAAGTAATGTGGCACCGAAACCTGCCCACAAAGACACCATCCACAGGGGTACCCAGCCCAGACGTAATGCGCCTGTAAACTCAACCGCCCCGGCCGCGACCAATAAGGTATCAGCGCTTAGCCCGAGCACCGCCGCCCAGACGATCACTTTGACTTCACGCTTCCACTCAGCCCTTGTAAACCACAGATGCACCGCCACAAACGCTGCCATGGCTGACGGTCGAACCCAACCACTGCCGAGCACGCAGACCCACCAAGCCACCTGATGGCTCAACCATTGAGGCGCTTTGTTCCAAGCCAGGAGTTGAGGCGCCGTTCGAGTCAAGGCTACCATAGGCTCGACGGATACGGATCAAAGTAGACCTGCTTGACCAACCAAGGATGCGCGCCTTTATCCAACACCTGATGCTTGAGAAGCGTGAGCGGTGCCAGCAAAGAGGTCTGTCCGCGGCTGTATGAATCGATCGCCTCACACGTGTGCCTGCGGCAAACTCGGCTCAGCTTCGAGGAGACATAACCAAACATGTGTTGCAAGACGTTGACGTGCCGACCCCGTGTCAGGCGGTGGCCCAAAACGCTTTGCGCTTGGTCTAAATGATCTTGCAGTTGGTCGGACGATAGCGAGCCCTTGAGCCCTGCAACCTGACGTCCGAGTTCACGCTGAGCGCCAGGATGGTGAGCCATGTAGAGAAGTTTGTGCGCAGCGTATTCTTGCTGCAGCTCGCTCACTTTGGGACTGTTTCCCAGATTCTTCAGGCGGCGGCTCGTGAAGATGCGGTTGAGAAACTGTTGTCTAAGCATCGCATCTTTCAACCACCCCTCTTCAGCGAGGGCGAGTGTTTGAAAATCGGCAGCAAGTCGCTGGGTCAAAAAACCTGAACCCCGAGCCACGACCCGCGACTTCCGCTCAGTCCCCGTATAGATTTTGACGCCGCTAATCCCACACGTTGGAGAGCCTCTTTTGAGTAAGAAACCATCTAGATCAGCATCCAGAACCCGACGGCTGATCTGGGTCAATGTGTCGCGCATGGCTTCCGAGTGATCCCTGCCGCTGGGCGACTCCAGCAAGAACTCGTGCTCATCACGACGAACAATCCGTACGACTGCTCGAGGAACACCGAGACCGGCTTCGACCTCAGGGCAAAACGGAACCAGTTCGACATGCTTAGCCAACACATCCATCACAAAGTTGTCGCGCTGATGACCGCCGTTGTAGCGAACCGTATCACCCATGAGACATGAGCTGATACCTACCCTAGGTTTGCTTGAATGGTGTTGCACGGCAATCTCCTAAACGTGGACAGAAAATACGACCAAAGCGTTCATCTAAACTAGTCTTTAGTCGAATAATCGGATAATCACAAGCAACAAACGACCAAAACGATCATCTCGATCGCCTCTATACCCTTTGACGCGGGCTTTCGGCCATGGCTCTTGCGCTCTCCATCTTTTTGATCGCCTCAACGACGGCTCAGCCCACACGAATCGAGGTGGCGGGCTTACCTGCACTGACGTACCGCAGTGATTCAGGCTTGGGCATGGGAGTACTCGCTTCAACCACCCAATTTCGACCGGACTGCTACCCTTTCTGCTGGCGCGCTTTAGGCCTACTGCAAGGTGTGATGCGCTGGGACGACGACGGGTTTCATGTACCGACACGCAACGCGATCGTCTTTTTGGATCTTCCCGAATGGCGTCGGCCGAATTGGCGGATGCTTATCGCTCTCGCCAACTTTGATGATGAAGAAACCGGCTACCGGGGGATAGGCACTCGGCAAATAGCGGGCGAATTGAGGGGAAGTACGCACTATCGTTGGCATCGACGGGTCGCAGGATTCAAGTGGCGACAACGATGGATGGGGGAACCCGCGTCAAAGGTTGGTTATCTCGACGGCTACTTTGGATCCGAGTTTGGTTGGAATACTGTCGATGCATCACCGGGCAGTCAGCTGGCGCTGGATCATCAAGCAGCCCAATCATCAGTCGAACCTTGGGCCAAGGTCGTCAAAGAGCAAATTGGCCCCTTCGGTGATCACCTCGAGTTCGTTCTCAATGGGGGTGTTTTGTACGATCACAGAGACCACGAATTTACACCCCGTCGTGGTGGTTTTCACGAAGGTAGCCTGCGCGCAGGAAATGCGGGTGATGGACAAGGATGGGTCAGCGTCTATCTCAAAACCTCGTGGTTTCGATCGGTCGCACCTAATCGACTGGTGCTGGCTGGTCGCCTCGTCCTCGACCACGCCATCGGCGATGTCCCGGTCTACAGACGGCCTGAAATGGGTGGTCTGGTTCCTAGTCTTGGTGCGTCGGGAGCCGAAGGTATTCGAGGGGTTCCAAGTTATTGGGAGGTAGGTAAAACCAAGGTTGTCACTAATTTAGAAGCCCGATTACGCTTTTGGGATCATCGAATCGCTGGTCAAAACCTCAGCTGGCGCTGGGTCGCATTTAGCGACGCTGGCCGGGCCTGGACAGATATTCACAATCCAGGATTAAATTCACTCAAACTCGATGGTCATTGGCACGAACTCCTCCTCGGTGTCGGCACCGGGTTGAGGCTCCGCTGGGGACAAGCTTTTGTGTTGCGCATGGATACCGCCTGGAGTCCCACCACGAGGACCCGAGGAATCTACTTCGGCACCGATCATATTTTCTAGCGCGCGCACGTGCGGGAAATTGTGCCATAGCATCTAGCGTTAACGCGCTCGTTATGGAAAAGAGCGCCCACGCTTCAAGTGACTAGCCAAGGAGCATTCAATGGACGCGATGACACGAAGTCTGACGCTTCAGTTAGAAAGCCTTTACGAAGAGCGCGCGTTTCTTGCCCAAGAAATTGGTATCAGCGACGCGCGAGATATCGTCGCCATGGTACGAAGTCTCGAAGCTCAACTGAACGATCTCTACGCTCAAGTTGATCGCGAAACGCAATAAAAAGAACTTTTTGTTCGTTTTCCCTTGTGATAAAGGTTCAAACAGTTCAAAACGTGTAGCATCCTTTAGGGTTTCGCTATGGCTGACCAACATTTAACAAGTACTCGTGTGGCAGAGATTCTCGGCGTGACGGCATCCACAGTGAAGCGCTGGGCCGACGATGGATCGCTTGCTTGCGAGCGCACCGCAGGCGGTCATCGCCGCTTCCTAGCCTCCGAAGTGGCTCGCTTTCGGCAACACGAGGCAGACACCACCGTCTCGCACCTCTCGACCCTAAGCGATGAAGAGCTAGATGCTCTGCCTTATGGTGTCATTGGTATCGATGACGAAGGAACGATCATTCGCTACAATGCGACCGAATCGAATTTTTCGAACCACGCACCCAACCAGGTCTTAGGGAAAAGCTTTTTCACTCAAGTGGCCCCATGCACAAACAACCGCCTGGTCTATGGAGCGTTTAAAGAGGGCATGGCGTCAGGGTCGCTTGATATGAAGATCCCTTACACCTTCACCTATGTGATGAAGCCGACCAATGTGGTGATTCATATGGTCCGGTGCCAAGACTCGCGATCGAATTGGCTGCTTATCCACCACAATACGGATTCCAACGGCGGATTAATAGTCTAAGAGCGCCAGCACCAAATCAGGTGAACATGGGGCTCAACATGCGTAAATCAGTTTTTCTTCTCGGTGCAATCGCACTGACAGCTTGCGGCGAAGAACCCGTAAACAACGACAACAATGCACCGGATTTGAGCGATCTACTCGATGCAGGGCCAACTCCAGTAGCAGACGCGGGTCAACCCGAAGCAGATACGGGAGTCCAACCCACGCCTGATGCCGGTGAGCCCACGGCTGATGCTGGCGGACCAGAGCCGACGCCCGATACAGGCCCTCCTGCACCAACTCCAGTCGCTGAACTCTTCGCCATGAAGGCAGTTTCTGCCATTTTACAGCGCAATCCAGTCATCGGTCGCGGTGAAGCTCAGGTCGTGACGACTCAATATATGCTCGTGGATTCCGAACGCTTGGCTGACGACTTTAGTTGGACCGAAAGCCTCTGCAGCATTTCAACAAGTGAGGCGGTCTGGAATATAGCCGTTCGGGCTCGCACGAGTTATCCAGAAGCCTTTGTGACTCACTTTCCTGTTCAAGACCGTCAAGCGATATGGACGGAAAGCGGCGAATTTAACGCGAACAACCTAACCTCAGTGGTCGGCGCTCGATTGGCCAATCCGCTAACCGACCCATTACCAACAGAGGCCGGTGCAGCAGGAGAACTGGACTCGGATCGAGATGGTAACCCGGGTGTTACCGTCAATGTCGCCGGAGCGGTGTCTGGGTCAGTATATGTTGCCCAACGAAGCATCATCAACCTGCGGGGCCGTGAACGTGACAACCGACGCATCGAAGGTTTATGGGAATCCAATGATCAACAAGTCGTGCTCGGTGCAAGCACTGGTATTTTGAACCGAGCCGTCGAAAACCGACGAGATCCCGATGCAGCTCGAAGCTTCTTCATTATGGTTCCCATCGCTGATGACTGGGACTGTAGCGACATCAACGCCAACATCGACGACTTGTTCTAGGCGCTCTATTCAAGCGTAGGCTGTCGCCAGCGGTACGCGCTGTGCGCAGCACTTGAGACGATCGCCGTCAGCGTGACACCCCAGGCGATATCTACGGCCACCAGGCCGGAAGGCCACGCTTCGATCACCGCCCAGTTGGTTAGCTCGTAGGTGGCATATGCAAACCAACCCAGCAGGGCACCGCGACCAGCCGCGCTTTTGAGCGACTTAGCCGGCAGGGCGCCAAAGAAGACGACCACCGCAATATACTGGATGTAGAACAATCCAGCAGCGAACCAGTTGGTCTGCTGCGCGCGCAGGGGTCCGAGCTGCTCGTTGTAGAACGAAAACGCAAAGATACCGAGCCAGATAAGGTCAACAACAACCATGATCAGCGCGGCTACCAGCACCGCGGCACTTGCACGCATCATCAATCACCTCCCATCAAAAAAGAACCACCGTCGACAAAACCGACAAATTCACTTGAACGAATTTTGCGTTTAAGTATATCTAAAACGCATAAAGCGACCAAGAGGCACCTATGAACGATCAACACACCCCTTTTGAATCGACCATTTCGTTCAGCGCCTCGGCGATCGTACCCACGCGCTACGGCGACTGGGAGATGAGCACCTTCCACGATGTTCAGGGCAATGAGCATGTATGTCTTACCCATGGCAATGTGAGCGATATTGAAGGCATTCTATGCCGCTATCACTCGGCTTGTATGACCGGCGAAATTTTTGGCTCGCAAAAATGCGATTGCGGTGAACAACTCGATGCCGCGCTCAGACGCATTCAGAAAGAAGGGCGTGGCGTAGTGATCTACCTTGCTCAAGAAGGTCGAGGGATCGGGCTGACGAATAAACTGCGTGCCTACGATGTTCAAAGCCGAGGCTACGACACCGTCGATGCCAACCGTGCGCTAGGGTTACCTGACGACACCCGCCGATACGACGATGCGAACGCCATCTTGAAAATGCTGGGTATCAAGAGTGTTCGACTGATGACGAATAATCCGGAAAAGCTGCGCAGTGTTCGAGAAGCCGGACTGCTCTTTGACCGCGAAGCGCATCTTCAGCCCGTCGGCTCCATAGCTCAACGTTACGTGCAAACGAAACAACACCGCATGGGTCATCTCAATGGGTCGAACGAAGAAAGCCAGCCACTTTTCCATAGTGAGTTTGAATCCTTTCTTAATGCTTCATAAGGATCTTCGCAGCAGATGACGGGCGCCCGGGTCGCAGTGATTGGTGCGGGCGTATCGGGTTTGACCGTCGCACGACAACTGAAGCAGTTGGGTTACTCGACTGCGATCTTTGATAAGGCACGGGGCCCTGGCGGGCGACTATCGACACGGCGAAGTGCGTCGGGTGGTTTTGACCATGGCGCACCTTTCTTTGAAGCCAAGCCTTCGTTCATCAAGCCTTGGCTTGACCATGGTATCGTCGGCTTATGGACTGGTCGCTTTGGCCAGGTCTCCGATCAAGGCACCATTGAACGACTTGATTCGACTCAGCGTTGGGTAGGCGTACCTAAAATGAGTGCCATCGGGCGATGGATGGCTAGAGATCTCGATGTTGGACTCAGCAGTCGCATCGAACGACTCGAAGGAGAGCCCGGACAGTGGATGCTGATCGATACGCAAGAGCGCGGCTTGGGTCCGTTCGACCTAGTGGTGGTCAGTTGTCCAGGGCCTCAAGCCGCAGACCTACTCCCCAAAACTAGTCACCTGTATTCCTTGGCTCGAAGTATGACCTATTCCATCTGCTGGGCGGCAATGATGGATTTTGACACGGATCTGGATCTTGAATGGGATGGACTCACGTTCGTGAATCCTCCGCTTGCGCACGCCTTCCGGAGCAACAGTAAGCCTGGCCGACGCGGTGCGGAGCGCTGGGTTATCCATGCACAAGACGATTGGAGCGAAGCGCATCAAGACGACTCGCCCGAAACGGTCGGTCAAGCACTTGAACACGCATTTCGCCCCGTCGCCAAATGTCAAGCTGCTGATGTTCGTGTTCATCGTTGGTTGTATGCTCAATCCACGCAGGAGCACCCACGACTTGCGGTCATCGATGGCAAGCATCAACTGGGTTTATGCGGCGATGGACTTACCGGAGGTGGCGTAGTTCAAGCCATGGCAAGCGGTGAGCACATGGCTGAGTTGATCATCGAAGCGAGCCACTCAACCAGCTAAATCCAATCGATTGCCAACACCTGATTCAAAGGAGCTCAGAGGTGGCATACGCGTCTCATTCATCGACTTCAGCAACGATTGGGTCTTGACCCATCATTTGACCGGGCTGCCAAATCTCACTCGCAATCAACACGCCCGCTGCGAAGACAAACTGCAGCGGCATGCGAACCCAAAGCAACCAGCGCTCACGTGCCATACCTTCCAAGTAAATATCATTGACCAACATGTGAATGTTGGCAGGGTAAACAGCGACCAACAAACCGATCAAACCCCATCCGGCCCATCGCCTTGATCGCGCCCACAACAGACCAAGCCCACCGAGCACTTCAAAGACACCGCTGATATAGACAAGCAAAAGGGGGGCCGGAAGATAAGGCGGGACAATACCGACGAAAATTTGTGGCTGGCGAAAGTGCTCAACGCCAACGGCGACAAACGATAAAGCGATCAAGCTCCTTACAATTACCTGCTTTTTCATAGCCCATCCCAACCCGAGCGCGCATGGTGCCCGTCAACCACAAGCGTGGTACTCACAACCATGCGCCAAGTACATCTAAGCGGTTGCAAGCGTCTAGCTGACAGAAGATGGGAATAACGAACGGTTTGTGCGATTTTTAATATACAAACCAAACCATAAACGGCAGAATCGACGCCGTAACCAAAGACGAACAGCGCATGAGTCTGCGGAACAAAAATGAGGGAGTACGACCCGTTATGAATACCAAACGCACGGGTGTTTTGCTGACACAACTCGGTACGCCCAAAGCAGCAACTCAGTCTGCTGTCCGTCCATTCTTGCGCGAGTTTTTATCGGATCCTCGAGTGATTGATATTTCAGGTTTGGCGCGTGCAGCGCTGGTGAACTTGATTATTGTCCCCTTCCGCACGCCAAAGTCGACAAAGATCTATCAAGAGCTCTGGGAAGTTGCAGGCGGTGAATCACCGATCATGGTGCACACACAAGCTCTGACCGAGGCGCTCAACCAACGGCTGAATGATCAGCAGATCACCGTTCATATGGCAATGCGTTACCAAGAACCATCAATGGATGATGTCTTAGAGACCATGCGCTTGGCGAATTACGATAAAATCCTCATCTTGCCGATGTTTCCCCACTATGCCTCATCAAGCACCGGCACGGCTATTCAAAAGGCGATGGAGATTATCGCCAAATGGTGGGTCATTCCCGAGATCGAGGTGGTCAATCAATTCTATACTGAAGACTTTTATCTCGATACCCTCGTCGATCAGGCACAAAAGCACGATGTGGCTTCCTATGATCACATCATCATGAGTTATCATGGTCTTCCTGACCGGCACGTCGACAAAGTCTATGAGGGCGAGAACCTGTGCAAAGATCAGCATTGCGATGAGCGCGTCGATGACAACAACAAATACTGTTACAAAGCGACAGCCTATGAGACCTCAAAGCTTTTAGCTGAAAAGATGGGGTTGGACGCCAAAGACTATACCACAGCTTTTCAATCCAGACTCGATGATAAGTGGCTCACTCCTTTTAGTGATGAGGTCGTCGAAGAGTTAGCTAAAAAGGGTAAAAAGCGGTTGCTGGTCTTCTCACCCGCCTTTGTTGCTGACTGCCTTGAGACCCTGATCGAAATTGGTGTGGAGTACCAAGAAATCTTTGAAGAGCATGGCGGCGAAACCGTTCAACTTGTCGAGAGTTGCAATACAGAAACGCGCTGGATTGATGGGCTCTCGGCGTTTATCCAAGCCAGAAGTTAGCGGCTAAGCTTACAGCAAACCAACCCGATTAAGGGCTCGCTCCAGCTGCGACCAGCGCTGCTCGGCGCTACCGGTAAAACCAATCGACATGCGAAGTAAACCTGGCGAAATCCCCGCTTGCCGCAGCGCTTCATCGGTGAGCTCACTCGACGTCGAGCTGGCCGAACACGACATGAGCGTATCAAAGTAGCCCAGACTGACCGCCATAAAGCCAAACCCTTCCGTATTTTGCAAATCGTCCATCAGTGCTTCGGCACGTTCTCGGCTACCCGCGTCAATCGTCAATAAGCCGCCAAAACCATATTCAGAGCGACCAATCGTCTTGAACAATTCATAATCAGGATGAGTCGATAATCCAGGATAGCCAACTTTGACTCCCGCTTGGTCGAGGCGATCCGCAAAAAGCTTCGCTCGACGAGCATGCTCGATCATACGAATCGGTAAATGCGGCACACGTAAACTGATCGAATGCGCCACTTGAGGGTCCATCGTCGGTCCTAAGATCATCAATGGACCCACATGAAGGTCCATGAGTGAGCCGATAAATTCCGTGGTTCCACAGACTGCCCCTGCAATAAAATCGCTCGCTCCGTTCACGAATTTAGTGAGTGAATGAACGACCACATCAGCGCCGTGCTCTAAGGGGGTCATCGCGAGCGGTGTAAAAGTGTTATCGACCATCAATTGCGCACCGTATGCGTGCGCGACCTTGGCAAGTTCTGGGATGTTGGTCACACGCAACGTGGGATTGGACAACGACTCACAATAAATAACCTTGGTGCGATCAGTACACGCCGCAGCGACCGCTTCTGAATCATTTACATCGACAAAAGTCGTCGTTATGCCGCATTTTTGAGGAAAGAACTCAGCCAACATCGCCCAAGTTCCACCGTAGAGTGTATCCGAAGCCACCACGTGATCACCTTGGTTGAGCAAACCCAGCAAAGCACTCGAAATGGCGCCAAGACCACTACCTGTACAATAGCCTGCCTGAGCGCCTTCCATGGCAGCGAGTTGTCGACCAAGCACATAAACCGTGGGGTTAAAGTGCCGCCCATAAAGGTAACAGCCGCCATCGTCCGGACCCAATTGACCTTGGAAAATTTCAGGCATGGTTCCAGCTTCCATCACCGTAAAGGTCGTCGAAGCTTCAATCGACATGTTCACGCCGCCATGCTCGCCAAACTCGTGACGCAAAGCCGCAAGACGTTCTACCGGGTCTTTAGGGGTCATCTGATCGGTCATCATCGCACTCCTTGTGAGCGCCCTTGAAGACAAATCCAAACCTTGTCGAGTGGGCTTTCTCATTTGGTGATTCTCGCGTTCACCGCACTGCGGGACGAGAGCCTAATTCCGCTCGCTAAGAATAGCCCGCTCAATCCAAGCGACTCGGTCTTCTACCGACAGCGCAGGAACCCGAACAACATCGTAACCAAGCTCCTGATAACGCTCTGCAATTTGAGCACTTATTGACAGAGCGACTTCCTGAGACTCCTTACGGATTAGCGTTTGTTCGTAGGTCGCTAGGGGCTCACAAAAGAAGACCCGACGATAGCGATAGCGACGTAACCAAGCCTGGGTATTGGGGCCAAAAGCTAATCCTGCACGCTCACCAAAAATCAGATTTTCAACACAGGACGTGTCGCAAAATACGAGATCATCAGGAGGAACCTGCATGGTCATCTCAACATCGGCGCGAAAGACCCGGCGTTGCCAGGAAATTGGATCTATTCGCATCGACTCACGCTCATGCGGGGCTGCCTCGTCTAGCCAGATCTTGGCCGTTTCCTGACGAGTCGTATAACCCGCCTTCGCAAGCGCAAGGAGTAAGGTTGTCTTTCCCGAGCAAGGACCGCCAGCGAGCACATGGAGTTGCGTGTCCACTGGATCGGCATCGGCAAAGTGATTGGGCAGATCGCAGAGTAAGGCCGGCGTCTGCCCTGGGTAAAAAACATTTTTCCCCACAAAAGTCTTCGTCCCGTTGATGTAACTTAAATATTTGCGACACTCGCAGGTCAAATACTCAACATCGATGGGCTGCAATGAACGTTTAGCATCTGGCCAATACCGAGCCTGTAGAGCGATCATCTGCTCAGCCACGTCGTGATGACTGCTCGCGCCCAGATAATCCGCTAAAATATCCATAAACGGTTCTGCACCAATACCCGTAGGCACTGGGCTCGCAGGGTCGATCATATCGGGGCGAAACCACGCTAAATCCATGACCGCCATAAAGATCGGAAAATCGTTATGCATACCCAACACGTCATTAACCGCTTGGGTGGCGACCGTCACCTGCCCAGCCGATGCGCAAAGGACAGCTACGAGCTGTTCTTTAATATGATCAAACAGGTAGGTAGCTGCATCCAAACGGCTGATCAACCGACCGTCAAAGTGTATCGGCTCCACCGGGTAAGCGGTCACATTGCACCAGGGCTGATTCGGTAGATTCTCGAGCGCACGACGTAGAGCTTCGGGATCTAGTAATAGCGCAACATCAAGCGCCTCTAAGGTCTCCGACCGGTTGCACCAACGCGCAAAAAATACAGCTTGTACCAAACGGGGCAAATCATTGGCGACTGGCTCAACAAACCGCATCAAGGCTTGAGACGTTCGGTCATCCTCGCGAAAAACGTTTAAAAATCGACCTTTTTGAAAAACCGGATCATCGCTCCAAGGCGCCGGCTGACCGTCTGAGCGGCGCTGTCGAATCGCCTCGCGTTCGCGACAAAAATCAAAGAAGGACTCAACAGGGTTGTCGAGTTCAAGACCAACCAGTGCTTGAGCATAAGGATTGTTCAAATCATCGCGCCCAATTGGGTTACAGACATCACTCCGAACAACTCCAATACCGACGACAACACAGCGTGCACGCACCTAAGTTTTGTTTCAAGTCACTGCAACGTCTTGCGGGCGAACGGTTCAGCAACGGCAGATTGCTTTGCACAAGCTAGAATGCAGCTTACACTCACGAGCGAGGAATTGATTAATGCGCCGCATGCCAATCACAGCATTAGGAGTGCTCTGCACGATGGCCTGGCTGAGTAGCCCCGCTCGCGCTCAAAACCTCGAACAACAGGAGGACGAATCCACTGCGCAAGCTGAAGCAGAAGCGGACAAAAAACCGACATCAAAGGAAATTCCTGCCATGGGAACTACGATTCGCGGCAAACGCTCACCCACGCACGGCAGCAGCGTTGAACGCGCCGCATCAGCGGTGACCCGTGAGCAATTGGTTGAGCGTCAACCGCGCTCGGCGCCCGATGCCCTACGCTACGAACCCGGTGTCTTCGTCCAGAAGACCGCCCACGCTCAGGGCTCTGCCTTTATTCGCGGCGTCACCGGTCAACAGACCTTGTTGATGTTCGATGGTATCCGACTCAACAATTCCACCTACCGACAAGGACCTAATCAATACTTCTTTACGCTCGATGCCCAGACCATCGATTCGATCACTGTACAACGCGGCGGCGCTTCAACCCGCTATGGATCGGATGCAATCGGCGGTGTCATTCGCGCTCGCCCCTTGTTGGCTTTGCCGTCGACCCCAAAGACTTCATCTCTCAAGCCGGGGATCACGTTTTATGGAGCAAGCGCCGATCAAAGTTATGGAGGCCGTGTTCAACTCGCCTACAGCCAAGGACGAACGCTTCGCATTTTGGCAGGAATCGGTGGGCGTCAAGTCGATGAACTTGAGGGCAGCGGCGTCTTGCTTGCCCCGCAAACTAAAGAGTCCGCCTTGATTCCCATGATGCGCGACGATGGACGAACTCAAGCAGGAACCGGCTTTGATGAACTCACTTTTGATTCACGCATGGACTACAAACCGCATCGATCAGATACGCTCAGCTTCGCCCTATATGGCTATCGGCAGTACGATGCGCCGCGCACCGATCAATGTCCGGCAGCCTATGCGCCTTTTAATGAGTGTTTGGTGTACGATGAACAATTCCGAACTCTCGCATACGCTACCTATCAAACCAAGCGGCTCACCGGTTTTCGGCGCTTGCGGATTACCGGGTCTTGGCAACAGCAACACGAACGTAAAACCTTGGATCGACCCAGTTCCTTTGTGCGCCATACCGGACGCGACGAGGTAAGCACCTTAGGCGTAAGCGTCGTAGGCTCACTGAAACCGTCTCGATTAACGCCTTCTCTTTTGTTCAAAACACGTCTTGGCGTCGATCATTACGCGGACACCGTGGCTTCCAAATCTTGGACCGAACTCACTGATCTTGAGGTCTTAGTTGAGCGCAGTCGTGGGCAATACCTCGATAATTCACGTTATCATCAAGGCGGAACCTTTATCGACAGCGAACTCAAATGGGGTCGAGTGGTCTCTTTACTCGGCGGCGCACGAGTCGCTTGGATCGATGCTCAAGCATTCGGCGATGCAGGGTCAGGGTCGGAACCGGTCGATACCTCGTGGTTTCCGGTGACTGGTCATCTTGGTGCACGCCTCAAATTGAGCGCGATCGATGCGCTCAATCTCTCGTGGGACCACTCCTACAGAGCACCGAATCTTGACGATTTAACCAGCCGCCAGTTTACCGGGCCTGGCTTTCAGTTTGAAAACGCAGCCTTAGGACCGGAAGTCGCGCACACTCTTGAGCTCGGTCTAACCCGCCGCACGCGCCGACTGCAATGGGATCTGTGGGCTTACCGAACCGAGCTACAAGGCGCTATTGTACGACGACCAATGCCGCCTGAGGACTGTCCTCCGGATACACCGGGTTGCCAAGCGTCCTGGACGCGCTTTCAGCTGATCAACGCCCAAGACCCGTCATGGATCTACGGACTTGAAGGCGGCGTTCTGGTCGGTTTTGCCGACGCCTGGCAACTTCGAGTCACGGCGGCATGGGCGAAAGGCGAAGGACCAAACCCAGCCCTCCTGAGCACCAACATCGCCGCTGATGAGCGAACGCGTGTACCTTTGTCTCGCATTCCTCCACTCAACGGCACCTTGGAGCTGCGCTGGCGACCAAGCGAAAAACGCGGTCCATACGCCGGACTGGGCGTGCGCGGTGCCATGCTTCAAGACCAACTGGCTTTATCCGACGTCTCTGATGAACGTATTCCCGCCGGTGGGACGCCCGGCTTTGTGGTCGGTGATCTTCGGTTGGGCTATCGTTTCTCTCGCCAACTGATCCTTGGACTGGTGATGGAAAACCTGACCGACCAAATCTATCGCTATCACGGCTCGGCGATCAACGGACCCGCTCGTGGCGTGCAAATGCGATTGCAATACCAGCCCAATTTTTCTAGAGGCAAATCATGAAAAAGAGCACGCATCTCCTCGCCCTATCTCTTAGCTCAATCGTTCTCCTGGGTTGTCCCCAAAAAGACCCCGAAGTTACCGATGCAGGGACCACGCCAATCGCCGATGCCGGAGCCAATTCGGACGCCGGCTCAAACTTAGACAACGGCACGGACTGCCAGACCGTACCCAACGAAGACATGGGAATTTGTTCAGTCGCCAACGATGCCTACCTGCCGCGCCAAAACAACTCGGCGGATGACTCTTGGGATGCATGCATTAGCGATGACAACACCTACCACTTAGCCGGTGATAGCACACCTTCGTCGGTGGCTCGGGTCGAAGCTTTTGATCGTATCGGCGCGCTGCTTTGGGATCACTCGATCACGCCGCCAGCGGATAATTTTGTCCAAGCCAAACTGATTTACGCCGAAGACAGCGGCGTCGGCTCACGTGTGGCGCGTCGCTACGACACGCATTACCCCAAGCCACCCAACGGCGAGAGCTGCCAAGATGAAGGCGTACCCGCTCAATACCCCGACTATTGTGTCGGCCCAGCGACGCTTGAGCCGATCATCAACGAAGCCTTCTTACAAGGGGGTCAAGGCAACGACCCGGCGCTGAATTCCGCGCGTGTTCGCGCCGCGCTGATGTGGTTCTTTTATGTCTCAGCCGTCAAAGAGGGCATGAGCTGTGCCGCCAAGGCGAAAGACTGCGACAGTTCATGGGCGTACCACACGGGCGGCACAGACCGCGACAACCCCATCGGTTTGGGTCGCGCTATCAAGCGGGTGGCGCCCGAGACCTACAACCAAGCCTTTGACGGCAACCTCGCCATTCGCTGCTGGCGCGACCTCGACAGTGCAGAGACGGCTGAAAATGAAGCGCTGCAGCTGCGTGCAGTCAACCAGCTTGATGCGGCGCTGATTCAAGGCTTTGCGGCGATCATCAAAGACGAGCTTGACCATGCGGATTGCTCAACCGGCCTCTACCGTGATTCTGCGCTTGAATTTGTGCGCACAGTGGCACCCTTGTTCAATCGCCCCTTCGCCGAAAAAGATCCAACCGCTGCCGCTGCCTTTCTGTCTGGTTTAGAGGGTACGGTAAACATTCCAACCCTCACCGGCTATGTGTTCAACGCGTTTAACTGCAACTAAACAAGTCCTTGGGCTAAGGTGACCGCCTAATCAAACACCACCTCAAGCGGGAGCGCGGAATAGCGCTTTTCACCGAGGCAGTTGCCGTTGTTATCGAATCCATCACAATGCCGCTCAGGTGCTTCTTGCGCCAAGCCCTCTTCGCTACCCCAGCAATACACAGCGCCGGCTTGCGTGAGTGCGCAAGCGTGGTTGGGTCCAGTCACCACCTTCTGCGATTCAGGTAGACCGCTAACCGGTTCGGTACTGGCTTGAGCGCGCACACCCACGCCCAGTTGACCGTAGGTATTATCGCCTGCACAAAACACTTCACCGTTGGTCTTCACCAAACAACCGTAACAAGCCGATGGCGAAGCGCAGTGGTAGGTTCTAGAAACGTCGATCACCTCATCGACGTGATGAGGCGTCATGCCCCAGCAGCGTAAAACTGATTCGCTATCGAGGCCGCAGGCGCCAAGACGACCCATGCCCCCACCTAACATCAGCTCCCTAAGACTCTCGGCATGGGCAACCACCTGAGGAATAGGTTGAGGCGCCAAAGCAGTGATCTCGACAGGCTCTAAAGTCAACAAACTGTCGCGCACCAGCCCCCAACAAGAGACCGAGCCGTCCGAACGTAAAGCACAGGTCGTCACGGCTGTAGCGACGATATCAACGGCGTTATCGATACCCTGAACAGCAACCGGAAGCGCTTGATGGTGCTGCACACCCGCCCAGCCGTTACCCAACTGACCCGTAAAATTCGTACCCCAGCAATATACTCTGCCCGAGGTCACCACGACACAAGTGTGACCGTTATAGGGTTGTCCATCAAAGGCGCGCGCTAGGCGACGCGCACGATCAAGACCGGGTACATACGCAAGACCTTGCTGTCCCCAACGAGCCACTCGTCCATCCACCAAGACCACCGTATCCTCGACTATCTGCCGTACCGGCGGCAGCGACTGACGCGCGGGTGCGCCACCACTCCAACACCAGGTGCTGCCGTCGTTTCGATGGGCGCAATTCCCTGCGCTGTACGCGCTTAGATCATAAATTGCATCGTTCGTATTCTGGCATTCGGCGCAGCCATCATGCGGCCAATCGTTGCCATCATCGCACTGCTCAAAGCCAGGCTCTGCAGGCAATAAATCGCTGCGCACAACCGCATCACCGCAACGCGCCACCTGACAATCACTCAAGCACGCATCTGTATCAAGCTCGTTGCCGTCATCGCAGCCCTCATAGTCCACCGCACCTTCAGCAAGGTCTCGCCGCTGAACCGAGTCTCCGCAGCGAGCGCGCACGCACCCTGCAAGGCAGGCATCCGCTTGATCATTATTACCATCATCGCAGCTTTCAAAATCAGGATGATCGGCTGCCAGATCGAGGCGCATAACACCGTCACCGCAGATCGCCTGCTGACAGCCATTGGTGCACGCATCATCATCAAGACTATTGCCATCATCGCAGGCTTCATAACCTACAGCAGAAGGGACTAAATCCGTACGCAATACGCCGTCACCGCAGCGAGCCGTCAAGCAGGCGTTTGAGCACCCATCGGCGTTGCTCTCATTGCCATCATCACAAACTTCAAAACCGGGTTCGCTTTGGTCTCGATCACGGCGCACAATCCCGTCACCGCAGCGCGCTCTTTTACAGGAATCCGTGCACGCATCAAAGCGATCTTCGTTACCATCATCACACTGTTCGTAACCGTCTTGACCCCAGTTCAAATCGGTCCGAGTGACGCCATCACCGCAACGCGCCGCTTGGCACTTGTTCAAACACGCATCGGTATCGAACTCGTTTCCATCATCGCATTGCTCGCTCGAATCGAGTACGCCATCACCGCAAACCCCTTCCAATAGTCCGGCATCAGGCGGTTCTGGTCTCATTTCATACAACCCACTGTCGGCGCAGCCAGTTGAGAGCATGATCAGCGCGAGAAGCCGACGCACGCTCAGTCCTCGAGCGGCCGGATGAAGAGGTGGATCGTTTGCTCGGTCATCCCGTAACGACTAAACCAGTTGTAGTTGCGGGTGTCACGCTGGTCGGTATTAACGTCTCCAAAGCAATATTCATCTCGGTTGTTCGTGCGACAAGCTAATCCACTGGTACACTGACCACTTTTGGTGCTTGTCGCTAGGCGACAGCCGTCGTCGCCGAGGTCGTAGTTGACGAGCAGGTGCGGCGGGTCATCAACGGTTGCGAAAGCGAGCGTGTTGTCGCCCCCCGCCAGAAGCTGCGTGCTCGCCAGCAGATCAGCGTTCGCAGGCGCTTGAGCGAGTTGAGCCATGGTGCCCGGCTGAGTCAGGCGAAAGACGCGCAGCCCCTCATACACTTGATCGTTCAAGTTTAGGTGCTCGGCGATGAGCAGCTCGTCGCCACGTATGCGATCCCACCCCCTCGAGCGACAATCACGAGCCGTCGCCCCCGTCTCAAGCAAGGAACAGTCGCCGAAGCTGTGCTCACGCGCAGTCCAGTTGGCACCTCGCCATTGCGCCCCGTCTGCGTTCGCAAAGCGCGCCACGAGCTCATACCAAACACCGCTGGCTCGCTTGCAATAGGTGAAGCGAGCGTCACCCGGCTGACCTACCCAATAGCTCCCCGAAGCGGCTTCATCACTGAGCGCAGCGCATGAAGCGAGCGGCTCGTCCTGGCGCAAGCCGGCAAAGGTGCGAAGGCACCCCACACAGCCGTCACCTGCTTGGTTGTTGCCGTCATCGCAAGCTTCGCCGTCATCGACCACGCCATTGCCGCAGCTAGCCACTAAGGACGCGCCGCAATCCCAGCGCCCGCGCCAAGGCTGCCCAGTATCGATCAACTCGCCCGGATCAAGCCTGCCGTTACCGCATTCGGGTCGCCAAGTCGTTGGACGCGCCACAATGATCTCGCCATCACCAAGTACAAACGTCGAGATGTCGTGGTGAGCATAAGCATCTGTGTAACCCCACTGAGCGCCATAATAGCGGTTGTCGTAAAACTGATTCGTGCGACCATGACGATAGCGCCGGCGAGGCAAAATCATGACGTCCCCATGATCCTGTTCTTGCGGCACGACATGCGTGCCGAAATAAAAATTAGAACTCTGCGGATGACGAGCACGCGCCGTGATCTGCTGCGGGCTGGCATATGACGTCCAGTACAGCCCGCCCGGTGTTTGATCGATCGGATACACATGGAGGTTTCGCCTGCTATCAGCAAAACTGTGATGAGCCTCAGTCAAGAACATATAGCCGGCGGTGTTGGAGTAACCGCTAAACCGAACATCATTCCAGGGGTCATGGGGAGTACCTCGCCACCATCCATTACTCGGACTGCCTGTCGTAGCATCCGAAGCCGTAAAAATTCGATGATCTGGACTGTAGGTTAGGCCATGGGTGTTCCAGCGCGAGTTGCATCCGGGATTGGCTCGATCATTACCCCGACAAACCTCCCAAAGGCGCTGCCCACTTGGCATAGCGACGTGCAGCGTATGATACGGCGCGTTGTGTACGTCATGGTAGACGCGCACAAAGGCGCGACTTCGATCGGCGTTAAAATACAACCATTGGATTGAGCGATTGTTGGTTTGCGCCAAATTGGGACTTAAATCAGCCAGTGTAAAATCAGCGAGCCGCTCACCTGTGCGGCCGTTGAGTCGTTGAACGTTGTACTTAGAGCGGTGCGCATACACCAGCTCGGCGCCCGCCGTTCCCTGAATACTCCAATGATTGTCTGTAGCGCATGAATGATTCGTGCGGGGCACCGCCCCAACAAACTCGTGCATCAGCTCGCCGCTCGCGCTGTAGGTGCGAAGATCAAGCTGTGCGGACCTCGAATGATGATGGCACGACCCGTGAATCGAGACACGATCACCAGCGAGCAAAACCGGATCAGGGTACTCAGCATTGGTCGGTGTCCAGCGCGGCAGATCTCCACGAACCGTAAACAAGACCGACCCATCGGCCGTCCGCCAAACATAAATCACATTCTCAACAACCGTCGCCGCCATGCGACCGTCGGAAGTAAAAACAGCATTGCCAGACTCTTGCGGTGTTCGAAATTCTGCAAGCAGTGCGCCATGATGATCCCATCGTCGCACTACACCCGCCTCACTAACCGTCGTAATGATGCGCGTGGTTTCATCGAAATGATTAGCCCGCAGAATCGCTCCGCTTTGCGACAATGGCTGCTCGGGCCAGGGCTTGGACTGCCCCACCAGCGTTCCTTGACTCGTCACCGTCCCCAAGCCCTCAAAATACACCTGGTCAGCCACCTGAAAGATTGGAAGCACCGGATATTTCGGGTGGGCGGTTTGCGCGCCAAGCGCTTGATTGGGGTTCTCAGTAAAAGGATTGGACTGAATATAGACCGATTTAGCGCCATCATTTTCGCATCCACCTTGATAATAAGTGGACAGCTTTAGAGCACCAAAACATACCCATATGCGGTTCGGTTGCTGACTCACCACCACTTGAGAGGGCGGATAAGCAGGATACGCCGGCGCGCTAGTCAGCAAAATCACTACGGCGTTCTCAACATCAAAGAACGGCGCTTGCGCCAGACCGCGCAAGAGCATCATGCGCGGTACACGATTGTGCGCGCTTGTGGGTAAAGGGATCACCAGGTCCTTGCGTCCATCATCATCTAAATCACCGAGCGCACACGCTAAATCGGCGCGACTCGCTTGAGGCATCTTTGCATTCGAATCAAGCGACCAAAGCCGAATACCCTGAAGCGTCTGTGGATAGGGGTCTGAGCGATGTTGACGATCGATCACAGCAAGCAAACCACCTTGGTCATCGTTGCCGCAAAAGACGGCTTCTTGTGCTTCGTCGTCATCGAGCTGCAAACGATGCCCGCCCCAAATGCGCGCTTGCTCTTGCGGGTTATCCGGGTTGACCAAACGGGTCACCTGTCGATGCCAGCGAATTGGTGGCTGAATAAAAATCCCCTCAGGCGGACCAACCGTTTGACCGTCAGGCTGCACGACGCGCAAAGCCTTCTCTCGCCCATCTGCAACCAGCTGCTGAGGCATCATGACATGAAATTCTAAGGTGCGATTCGCATTCTGATCCGGACGAACGACTCGCCAGCGTATGGGGATCGTCGCGATCGGCGCGTAGAGCTTGTCGCCGTTTTCGCCTTCTTCAACGTCGAGCACCTCGACTCGACTGCAGCGAGCGTAAGGATCCTCGAGATCGGGCTCAAAACAGATAGCGCTTTGTTGGGCGCGCAAGGTGTCAGGGCGAATGACCAGTTCATCATCGATACGCAGGACCACATGGTATCTGCGCTCGTTCTCTTCGGTCATCACCCAATGACCGCCGCGGATGTAACAACCGTTATTTTGGAAGGTGGTTCCTCTTGGGCAGTGATGCGAAGCGCTGTGCTCCACAACGAGACGGGAAAGAGTATGGATGATCGGTACCGGCAAGCCCTGAATAGGGATCACTAAGGGCTGCGCCTCCTGCCATTCACCACCGGCATAGCGCATGTGCAAAGTACAAGGCTGATTATGGTCACGACCGCCAGCAACTCGCCAAACACCCTCACCTTGGGCGTTCAAGCGTTGCAGCGGCTCTTCAATCCAGCAGTTGGTTGCGTTCAGCCACATGGATAAACCGACCTTGGGGTTTCCAAAGCGGTCGCGCGCTTGGACGCGCACTTCGGCGGTGAGGTTTCCGCCTTGATTCCAATCGGTCGGACTTTGCTGCAGCGCAGTCAGTACCGTACCTTGATCCATTTCGGGACGCCCACCAAAAGGAGCGCCAGCAACCTGTCTCACGCGTAAAATCGTCTGTACATCAACGCCGGCGCTAAAACGCCACATGCAATCACCAAGGGCCATTCCCGCTTCCAAAGGAACGCCCTGGTCGCCGCCAAAAACAATCTCACCGGCTTCGTTGGTGACACGCCCTTCAAGCCCGATGCGACCGCATTGGTTAGGCTCGCCTTCAATAAGTGAAACGGCGATCCCCTCGTCAACCACGCCGCCGCCCACGCGATTCTCTAGGCGCAATGCCAGCGGCTGCTCCAGTGCGCCACCGACCGGCACCTCGACCTGAGGCGCACCCAAAAGGGGAACCAGCAAGCGATCGTCACGATAAAAGCCAAGCGCAGTCGCTGCGCCGACGCCAGCAACCACCGTCTTGGCTGTCACGCCCGACCAAGCGCCCTTCGAGGCACGCAGCGTCAAATCATGCTCACCTTCGCTCGTGACTCGACTGATCCAAGCGGAGTAGCGACCAATGGCGTTGGTCACCCCTTCAAGGGTTGTGCATTGGTCTGCGCAGCCGGTAAGTTCGATACTTGGCGGTCGTACAATCTCAACGGCGGCGCCAGGCACCCCATTACCCGCCTCATCTTGAACCACGACATCCAAAGCACCCGCTGCTCCGCCCACCATCGTCGTCACCCGCCCAGGCGGATCGGCAAGCACGCGCACCGGGTCACCAGCGATTAACGTGATCGGCACCTGCAACTGAGTCAACTGGCCGTGTGCACGCACCACCAGCGACATTGGTCGCAGCACCGTACTCAAGCCTACCCCACACACGGCAAACCGAAAAACACCGTCAGCGTCAGTATACACAGAATGGTTATGGACGCTTCGTTCCGGCTGGGCGTCGCAACGATCGTTACTCAAAAAGAAGAGATCATTGTTGTCTTGGCTCGTCAGCACCTTTAAATTGAGCCGACTATCCGCAGCGGGCGTGCCGCGACTCCCCTCGGCGAGCACGCGAAAATACATGGGCTCAAAAGCCCGACCCCGCCCGAGGCTAAGCAACGCTTGTCCCGGTTGATCAACCATCAAGCGCAGGCGCTCAATTCGCTGAACTTCGAGGCGCACATAAAGCAAAGCTTGCTTACGTGTCTCACCAAGAGAAGCGCCGACAAGCTTGGCGCGAATAGTGCTCCGACTCGGCATCGTGATGGGGCAAGACACCTGCACCGCAATGCGTCCTTGATCATCGGACAGGGCATTTGCAGACGAGAGCAAGCGCACGGCACCCTCGACCGATACATTCACTTCGGCACCCTCGACCGGGCGCCCACCTGCTGAGAGCACCTGAAAGTACTCAAGAGGGGTGACATCGCCAGCCTCACAGCGACTCAATGGCTCATCGCCTTCGTTCTCATGGCCCAATAGAATCAATCGGTCGGGATCACCCGCTCGAGTCCGTCCACTAAGGACAAATCCGTCCTGACTACGAGCCGCAATCGTTTGGGGGTCGATCAACTCGGCAAGCTTGATCACCAATTGCCAAGCCCCCAAAACCTCACCGGCTTTGAGACAAAAAGTCGCTCGACCGAGCGGATCACTGAGCGCCTGATAACGTTCATCGTCGTAAGGCTCGGTACTGCAGCGCACGCCATCGTGGCGATAAAGAAGCACGCGTCCATTAGCCAGCGCACCACCTACCGCTCCACTGCCGGCATCCTCAATGCCGGAATCAAAACTCGTGCCGCTATCCAAACGAGCCCAGTTCACATCAGCTGGGCTTGAAGCATCGCTTGCTGGGTTCGAAGCATCACGGATTACCGATGCATCCTGCGTATCACTTAGCGAAGCGTCCAAAAGCTGCGCATCTCGAGTCGATGCATCGCCTATACTCGCATCGAGATTACCCGCCTCCGCGAGCGAGGTATCGACCGAGCCCCCACCATCCACAACAGCCCCGGCGTCGGGCGCTGTCTCCACAGATCCTTGCGGCTCAAGCCAATCGGTCAACTCCACGCGTTGACCAACGAGCGGATTATCGTAGGCATCTTTGAGTTCCACCACCAAAGGAACCGCTTGGTCTTCTTCGAGTGAAAGACCCATCCTCTGAAGCGCAGCTAACGGATCGGCATCGCCGGGTAGCCAAGTCGCGGTACCCACACCAGGAACCACAAAGCGAAGACGCGCCGATGCAATATCTGCTTGCAAATCGAGGTCAATGCGGTCGGTCACTGCCAATGCGCGTTGCGCTCGAACCCTAATCGCAACGTCTCTCACCAAACCTTCAGCATAAAAGACAATGGTGCAGACACCGCGCTCCGAATCGGATTCTGGCTCGGCGGGGGTGATGCAAGTGTCTCCGCGCGGAAAGCTGATGACCCGCTCAAAACTGTCGGATGCGATGCTGGCGACCAGAGGCTCGCTCGATAAAGGGCGGTCGCCCAACGCACGGACACGCACCTTGAGCTTATAAGCCTGACCCACCACGAGGACGGGCGGTCTGAGTTGCTCATCGCCATCGGTCGGCCAAATACCGATGATCTGGACTTGGTTGGGCGTAAACTCGGTGGCTACCGGGGGCAATTCCGGAAGGGCGCCTGAGCTACAAGCCGACAAAAATCCAAGGACTAAACTGAGTCGCTTCATCATACTCTCTCAAACGCAGGGACAAACTAGCCTATGCCTTGGCGCATATCTAGGTACAACGACACCTGAAACGCGATCAATCTACGCCTGAGAGGCAGGTGTTTTTATCGGCGTGCCCCTGTACCCATCGCCAAGGGCGTCTCATTTTACTTAGATAGCTACCCGGAAGGCAGGAGTGCATTATGCAACGTTGGCACCAACAAATCACGTTTATCAACGTCCTCGACCTTGAGCGCAGTCATAGCTTCTACCATACACTGCTTGGTCTCGACCTCGTCCTCGACCAAGGCGATTGCCGCATTTATCGAGTCACTGGTGATGCCTATGTTGGTGTGTGCAAACGCCCACAGAACATTCACGCGCCAGGAAGCTTTTTGTTCACCCTGATCACCCCCCAAGTGGAAGAAGAGGTCGAACGTCTGGACGCGGTCGGGGTCACCATCGAAGTACCCACACACTATAATTCCACCTATCAAATCACTCAGGCATTCATCCTCGATCCAGACGGTTACCGTATTGAAATTCAAAGATTTAATGATCCGAACTGGAATCAGTAACGCCGAGACCCACTTCTCCAAAACTAGGCCGAATCGGTCAAATGTCGTATGAATCTACTATTTGGTAGATAACGACACGTTCCTGGTCTATTCGCCGACCCACTAACTAGTGGTTTCAGGGTCATGCTCCGTTCTTCAATCATCGTTTTGTGTGCATTCTTCGCAGTAACTTCATCGAATGCCTCTGCAAAAGATATGCAGTCCATGCCGCCGTCATCTGGCGTGCTTGCGCTGACCAAAGCCTGCAACACCAATGCCGATTGCGCATCGACAGCAACCTGCGACACCATCACGAATCGATGCCGGCTCATGGATGCTGGCGAATGCCGCTCCGAAGACCCACAGACCTGTGCATGTGAGACGACCATCGACTGCCCACGATTCTTTGAGTGCCGCCGCGACAGCTGGCGCCCCATCGCGAGTTGTACGCCGTACTAAGACGCCGCTGACTGTGCACGCCGCATTGCGAATTGGCTAGGCACAAGCTACCTTTGCTCCCTAGTCGTTGCGAGGTGGTTATGAATCGCTCACTCCTTTGGTGTTCATTTCTCGTCTTCGCTTCATGCGGCTCAGACCCAAGCGCCTCAACATCAGACGCTGGAAACACGCCGTCCTTTGATAGTGGAAGCCTGATTGATGCAGGCGCTCAGACCGCTGCAGATACTGGAGCAACACCAGCCGATACGGGCAGTTCTTCGGCAGATGCTGGTAACCTCACGTTAGACAGCGGCGCAGCGAGTCCTGATGCCAGCCTAGCATCCGATGATGCAGGGCCTAATGACCCCGCAAGCTGCGGTGGGATCGCTGGTCTTCAATGCCCTCAAGGATTAGTCTGCGATCGCAGTCAAAACCGCCAGTGCGTAGCCGATATGATGGGTGTTTGTGTCACGCCACGAGATGGACCTTGTCCTTTCGTTTATCAGCCCGTTTGCGGTTGCGACGGAAACACTTATGGTAACGATTGTTTGCGGCGTTCTGCCTACATCGCTTTTCATCATGACGGTGAATGTGGCGCGCAAGTAGGAACCTGCGGCGGTGCCAATGAAACACGATGTCGTCCAGGACAGCGCTGCGATCTGAGCGCACACATGCAATGCGGCGATGAATTAGAAGGCATCTGTATTCCTGATGTGGACATCCGCTGTACTCGCGAGCTTCGACCAGTTTGCGGATGTGATGGGGAAACCTACGATAACGACTGCTTGCGCCGTGCGGCCGGTGCCGCCTTTGATCATGACGGCCCCTGCGAGGACCGATGAGATGATGTTCCAATGAGCGCGCCTTTGAGGTTGCGGCTCGCAAATCGAAGACTATGAGTAGTCATCTACCTAGAACGAGAAAGCGAGCTGCTGACGTTGAGGTGGCCTCATGACGACGATCGTGCGTCATCGCTACCTCTTTGTCGGCTCGGGATTTTTCGTCTCTGGAGTTGCCTGTGTTGATCTTTGGCTCGAGTTATTCTGTGCTCGATTTCCTCTCCTTTTCTACCTGATCGCTGCGATCATCGGGCTTGGGGCCGGTCACAAACTCAAGACCTGGCTGATCGACCACGGTGCCCTCAAAAAAGTGCTCAAAGTCGTATCGCTGACTTGTTGCTTTGTGGGCTGTCTTAGCATTGCACAACTGACGCTCATGCAACCCAATTGGGGTACCAAGTGTTCATTTCGATATTGCGGTCGGGGTCTCAGCGGTTTGACACTATTAGCATCACCGTATCCGGTCGGAAAACTGAGTTGCAGTGCACTTTGGCTGTGCGCCAACGAGTACCGACTCAGTTCGAGTCAAAAGAAAGAACTTGACCGCCTAATTGAGGTTCAAGGCTGTCCAGTACCCTAAATAATCAAGCAGACCGTCTCGATCTGGTCGTCGATAAACTGCGGGTGATCAAGTGTTGTCGCTGACTCCTTTGAACCGCTCTCGAAGCTAGATACGCCGCAGAATTTCATCATCGGTGTCGTCGAACTGGTGGACACAGATGTACGGCCACTTGAACTGAATATCACGCTTGCCCGCCGCTACCGCTTTTTGGCGTAAGCGGTCAGCCCAACCTGCTTTCATTTGCACCACACGCGGAGGACCTAAACGATTCGATCGACGTTTGGTCGGATACTCGGGATTTTCATCCATCAATGCCGCATCAAAGGCTTGCGCAAATCGATTCAGATCAGCGAGAGAAACCTGTTCATCAGCGGGTTCGACCAGCAGATGATAGCAGGACAATTCGGAGTCAGGAAGAACTTGAAATTGATACCAAATTAATCCCGCTTTAGCCTGAGCCCTTCTCGCTGCAGCAAGCAATTGGTTAACATGCAGCTTTTCGCCAACAATACTCACCATATCTCGCCCTTTGCGTAAAAATCTGATGACCGGAGCACGACGATACATGCCGGTGACTTCGATCACATCATTGATGTCGTAGCGATACAGTCCGGCTCGAGTCGTGATAAATAAGTAATACTCGCAGCCGACATCGAGTTCATGTGCACGAAGCACAGGTGCTTGTAGGTGCTCAATATCTTCCACGCGAATAAACTCATAAAAGTGGCTATCGAGCGCTAAAACGCCCGAGGCATCATCATCTTCGAGCGGCACCGTGAACGTGCCCTCGGTGGCACGAAAGCCTAAATCCCGAAGTCCCGTTTCGCCGTAAAGAGCAGCTAACTTTTGCGCATGAACGCCAGCTGAACCCCCAAGCCAGCAACCAATTAAAGACAGGTTCGGCCAGCAGACCTTTGGAATCAAAGCACCGTGCTTCTCAAGTCTATCTTGTAGCCATCGAGCGCGTTGAGGTAAGGGTTTGAGCCGCAAACTTAATTCCGACAACACCTGATGATCATTTCCGGAATAATCCTTGAGATTCACGCCTAACGTGCCGCTCGCTATCCCTTCAATCAACTCGCTTGCCCGCTCTCGCAAAACCTGCGCGAGCTGAATTAACGTACTCGGATTCGGCGTATACACGGATGAGAGCTTACCTTGAAGGGCAAAGCGAATAATCATGTAATAGCGCAGTTCATAAGAGGTAATCGCTGCCACCTCATAAGGCACAGCATAAATCTTTCGAACGACCCATGGTGCCCTACGTTTAGTCACCCCTGATATTGAGCCCACCGGCATACCGGTTTGCGTCAACTCCTCCACTGCAGGACTAGTGATGGTCAGAATCTGATGACTGAACATGCGCGGGTGCGACCAACTGGCACGAGCGATCCACAAGCGCAGCAAACTTGCCATCTTCTCCTGCCAAGTTTTCGTGATCGGAATCCATTTGGCTTGATTGGTCGTCCCTGAAGTAGAGCCCAGCATAAATGGCTCTTCCTGAGTCAGAGCATTCAACTCTCCACCGGCAATTCGGTCCACATATGGCCGATGACCTTCATAGTCTTGAATCAACACTTTAGCCGCATAATCATCATAGGTCTCAATGGACTCAAAATCATGATCACGACCAAAAGCGGTGCGCTGATTCTCCCTAATTATTTCGCCAAGTAATCGGTCTTGAGCCCTCTGCGGATGACGCGCTGCTCGCTCAAACGAAAGCCCAGCAAACCAGCCACGAAGACGCGCAATCCACAACGCGATATTCATGGGCGAACAAGCTCATGACGCGTTCGAGTGAAACGATCAAGACGCGCCTCGATAACGTCGATGCCTAATCCAGGACCGGTCAGCCTTGACGCCAAGCCTTGCTTACCAAACATAATGCTTTGCTCACTCAAATCCTCGCGTAACAATAGGGTTCCAAACGAACCTTCAATAAAGCGCGCCTGATCAAGATGGGCAGCTAAATGTCGCCCTGCAGATGACAAAATAGCGGTTTCACCAACATGAGCCCCTATTTGATACCAAAGCCCAGCCGCTTGAGCTTTTGCAGCAAATTCTAAACAGGGTCTTAGGCCACCGTTCTTTGACAGTCTTATATTCACCGCATCAATCGCCCGATGAGTAATTAAGGCTTCGAGATCATCCTGCGTGACAAAGGATTCATCAGCCATCAGCGGGATGGACACCGACTGCCTCAATTCAGCGAGCCCTTGCCAATCTCGAGGCGCCAAAGGCTCCTCACACGAGACCACACCGAGCGGTTCAAGGGCAGTCAGGTGATGCTTGGCCTGATCGAGCGTCCAAGCACCATTGGCATCCACGCGTAAATTCGCCTCATCACCCATGATCGAGCGCACCGTACTGACGGTTTCAAGCACATCGTCGACACCGACCTTAATCTTGATTTGCTGCAAGCCAAAATAACGCATTTGACGCGCTCTTTTGCTCACACCCTCAAGCGAGCTACCCCCAATAACGCCGCTGTAAGTCATCTGGTGGCGTCGCGCTGGCACAACCTTCTCAATGCCTTCATTTTGGCTCTTGAGCAGGGCATCAAGCGTTGCCAGTTCAAGCAAACAACGCGCCGAATGATGCGCATGGACTGCTTGGTTCGGCTCTAAATCCAACCCGCCAAGTGCTTGATCAATCGATTCAAGGGGGTTGTGCACATCCAAATCCGATTTGTGCAACGCAGGAGCGAGAACCGACCGAATCTGTTCAACTACAGTCTCGGTCGTTTCACCGGTCACATAAGACCGCGGCAACCCTTCGCCATAACCAATCGTTCCGTCATCGAGCATAACCGTGGCAACCATCGCATCAGAGGCGCCGCGATCCTTCATACTGTGCTTAAAACGATCCACGAACGGGATGTCTAGAACACGAATTGTCAGTGAGCGAACGTTCACATTAATTCCCGCAAACGATGAGCAGCGAGCGACAACGCGCCAAGCCACTGAACTGGCGCCTAATCAATCTTGAGCTCCATACGAACGAGCTTGCGCGCCGTTGCGACAACTCGCTCCATGAACTCATAATGCCTAAACGTATGAGCCATCATATATAATGCCATGCGATTGACCGTCAGATCCATCAGTGCGTATTTGTATCCCTCACGCCAGATCGCTGGGTCGATCGTGGTTTGAGCATGCTTCTCTAAGGTTTGCCTGTGTAATTCAACGTAGTGATCGACGTCTTCGACCGCTGGATTGACTCCGAGCACAAAGACTAAAAACTCGGCTAAGTCATGCTGCGGCAACCCAAGAGTCGCTAACTCCCAATCATAGGCGCATAATCGCAGCCCATCGTCAGTCGGACGAAGGCAGATGTTGCGCGGGTTAAAGTCATTGTGAATAAGCGTACGGGGCATCGATTCAATCATCGGCCACCATTGCGGCAAACTGCGAACAAAGCTGAGATAGTACTGTAAGACGCGGCGCGGGACCAGGTCAGGAAACTCTTCGGCTGCGTGGACTTCAAGCGCCTCCCAAAGCGGAATCATTTCGGTCATGTCGGCACTCGTCATTACGGGACCAAGCCAAGGTTCTGCTTGAAGCTCATCCTCACGCCCGTACCAAACACTGTGCACCTCAGCGATCCCTTTGATCGCCGCTTCGATGTGCTCAGATTGCCAACCACTCACATCATCGGCGCTGTCCATAAGCACCATACCATCGAGTAATTCCATGGTGAGGACGTACGCTTCGCGCTGGGGGTCTTCATGCAGTCCATAAACCGTTGGCATATGCTTGATGAATCGCTCGTCGGTCTGAGCGAAAATCTCAAGTTCTCGCAAATGACACCCATTAAAACCGAGCTTATTTTTGTATTTATTGTGATTGGAAGCCAACTGCCCACCACACATCGACGCCATACTGTTGATCATCAAGACCACCTCTTCATCGAGTGGCTTGACTTTAGCAATGACCGCCGCCTCTTGGACCACTTGGTCCGCACCTTGGTAGCTCATCTTCAACGGGAAATGACCAACTAATTTATTCACTTTACGGGCTGTCAATTCGGTGATGATCGAACTCCCCATCTGTAATCCATCGATCGCTTCAATCGACATGACCTCGACATCAGTTCGACGCAACGCACGCTGTAAACCTGGCGTAAAAAATTCCGGCGTCAGGTCTTCGGATTTAAGCCATTCGACGGGACGGTTTCTACCCATCTTCTCATGCGCTGTCGCAAATTGCCCGCTCGCAATTGCGCTCAGCGTTGAAAGATCCAAGGACAAGCAAAACCCAGCAATAATCTCAGCAAGCCGACGACTTTTACCCGCTCCTGCGCAGCCGAGTAAGTCGAGCAAGTCTCGCTGGTTGGCAACGTGGGTTCCACCACCAACAGTCCCCACAATCAGGCTGGGCATCAACATACTGGCATAGACACCCCCATCGACCGCTTCGAGATGGAGTTGCGCGAGGCTGGATTCGTGCACACACGCGATGTCCTGACCGCAAGCGGTAAACAGCGCGCCCACTACATTGGCAACATTGATGTTGTAACCGACCATCCCCACTTGAATACTGCCAGCAACAAAACCGTGATGCGAGACCAGCAACTGTTTGCTGTCGACTTTGAGAACAGACTGTAAGACCTCTTCACTTAAGAACGCTTCGGCAAGCACGCGCGTCCCTCGACCACTAATAAAACTGTTGTAATTGACCTTTTTATCGCCTGACATATTGGCTTCAATGATGAAATTATCGAACGAAATCTCATCATAATGCTTCATTTGTCCCATCATCCACTGACAGGCTTTCCAGGTACAGGTCGTCGTCATGTTCTGTCCGGCTGCGTCCCCGGTTTCATAGACAAAAGCGACATGGACCATATTGCCAAGCATTCTTGGCTCAAGACTGATCAATTTGGCGTACCGACTCACAGTGCTGACTTGTTCTCGAATTTCCTCGACGTGTTCGGCGATCCATCGCCCAAAAAGCGCTGCGCCGGTCATATCCGAGACCACAAACAGCGGTACCCGCATCATCCGCTGACTGAGTACACGGGTGCTCACACCACCTGACCGAGTAATCGCTGTCGCACCGCGCGTTGCCGAAGCGACCAAAGCGCCTTCGGTCGTCGCCATCGGCGCATAAATGGGTCCTTCGACTTCTTCTCCCCAGAACTGCAGGGGTCCCGCTATACCCACAGGGACAGCGACGCTACCAATGAGGTTCTCAATATTGCTCGTCAGTCGCTCTGCTTTGAGATTAAATTCCGTCAGTGTATCAAGCGGCGCCCCGCTCTTTTCGCGGGCAAACCCTAACCGTTCGATACGCGCCGCTTCAGTGTAGAGCCCACGTGAAGGTATCTTGGGAGGTTTTTCGATGGGCGCCTTGCGCGTAACCGGACCGCTAAGACCACCTCTTAGTTGAGCGAGAACCTTCCAAAGCCTTGCTTTGGCTGCGTCACTTGAGGGCGAAAGATCTAAGGTCGCGCTGCTGGAATCTTTATGATGATGGATCTGGTTTAAGACGAGTTTAAGTTGAGTATCAAGCGCATGTTCATCATGCACAAGTCGAATACTCGGCAACGAATTCCCCGTCTTCCACTCGTGAGCAACCGATTCGTCAGTCTCAACGGTAATCTTGCGATGACTGATGGTGAGGGTTGGTGCTTTGACCGTTTGTCCGTGATGCTTAAAAACCAAGTAAAAACCTCGACCGTCGCCGCTGTCTTCAAGTGCTTTGTGTTCCTCTTGGATAGCCATGTGTAAGTCCTTAGGTCGTGGAAGGCTTGGCTGGCCAAGCTTTGAGTAAGAGGGGTAAGACGAAAAGATCACAAAACAACGCGGCAAAGGCGGCTATCGTCGTGAGCAGTCCAAAGTAGAATACCGATTTGACCGACGCCAACATCAGCACGGGGAACCCAACCATCAAAAGGACGGTGGTAATCACCGCAGGGACGCCCGCGTGCTCATAGGTATAATCGAGCGATTCATCCCAGTTCATTTGCGCTTCCTCGCAGCGCCGCCAATGATAAAGAAAATGGATCGTATCATCGATGGCAACGCCTAAAACAATCGCTGCGATTGTTGCGCTCGCTATGTCGAGGTTTTGACCCAAGCCATACATCACCGCGAGCATCATCCCCACCGGCAACGCGTTGGCAACGACGCTGATCAAAGCAAGGCGTATGGACCGAAGCCAAATCACCATGAGGACAAAGATAAGCGCCAGCGCAATCACAAAAGCCTGTCTTTGGCTTTGCAGGATGTAATCGACAATCTGCACATACAAAGGAACGTACCCGGCAGCTTCTACAGTCGCGAGATCACCGTACACGTCTTGTGCGAGTTCAAGGATTGAATCGAGTTCACGGGCGATCTTTGATGAACTTGCCATTCCGGCAATCAGCGTGATGCGCAGCATGGATCCGTCGGGTGTCATCAAACGAGCAAAGATATTATCCTCATAACCAGACTTATCTGGCGACCATTCAAGCGGACCCACCGAGTGAGTGAGTTGCGCGTGAAGAGACTTGATTTGCTGATCATCAAAAGGCGTTTGCACCAACTGGGTTTTGCTCTGTGTACTCAACACTCGCCGGTAAATACGTGCCAAACTCAAACTGTTGCTGACGGTCGCACGTTTACTGACCTCACGCTCGAATTGTTCGGTGGCGTTGAGCACTGCTGCAGTGGGAATTAAATCGGATCTCCGAGGGCGAACAATCAGTTCAACCGGGAAATAATGACCCCATTGACTCTCGATGGTTTGATGGTCGTCAACCACCTGATGATCGTTGGGTAAATAACCTAGAGTATAGGTGTCGGCTTGGAGTTGACTGGTCCCATAGGCACTGAAACCGACAAACGCGAAGACGACCACGACAAGCAATTGAGGACGCTGACGCAAAGCCCGAGCACACCAACCCATAAAAGGTTCAATCCCGCGATATTTCGGTAACTCAAGACCGTCTTTTAGATAAAGAAAGGCAACGGACATCAATACCGTACACGCGAGCAGCGCTGAACCCACGCCAACCGCTGCAAAGATACCCAACTCTCGAATTGCCGCCATGGGCGATGTAGTTAACGCCAGAAATCCGACCATCGTGGTCAGTGTAGTCATCAGACAAGGCACCAGAATTTTACTCAAACCAGTGGTCAGCGCCTGGCGGCGATCCGTTGTTTCTTTGAGTTCACCCAGTAAAGCCGCTGGAAAGTGGACAGCATCGGCGATTCCAAGAACGATCACCAAAGTCGGTAGGAGCACCGTCACCATATTGAGTCGATGACCCATCAACCCATAAGTTCCCAGACAAACGATGGTGCCCACCGCAATGACACCACCGGTCGCAACCACCAATTTGAGATTACGGAAAATCAACCAAAGGGTGATAAACATAACGAGGTAGGTCATGCTCATGAACAGACCAAAGTCGTGTTCAAGAGCTTGATTCAAACCAGTATAGATAACCCCCATGCCTGCGAGCGCATACGACATCTCGCCCAAATGCTTAGCGGCGCTCGCCCGCACCTGGCCAACAAACAGGTCGCGTTGGTTATCAAAATCGTCGGTCACCGCCATTTGAATCCAAAGCATCGCTTGCTTCCCATCAGCCGACAACAAGCGATCACGAATTAGCGGGCTCTCGAGCGCCATATCCCCGATATGTTGCAGGTGCTTGGGATCGTCTATCATTGGCGATCGGATGATACGGGCAAAGGCTCGACCCGTCTTTGTCAGCACCATATCTTTGGCGTTGAGGAGCGAATCAATGCGCGCCACGCCAGCTTGCGCTTCAAGCTCTTTAACCAAACCGTCAAGCCGACGAAGTACGGCGGGCTGAACAATGCCGCCAGGCTCATGCACATGTAAAAGAATGACTTCGTCGTTGCCGAAGCGCTCGTGAAATTGATGATAATCCACAAGCTTTGGATCATCATCGAGAAACCAGACACGAATGCTGTTGTCCGGTACTACTGCAGTCTTGAGACCGAGTCCTGCGATGCAAGTCGCTCCGATAAGCATACCCAGCAAAAGTAGACGATTGTCGATAAGGCGCTTGATCATCCGCAGATCTGCTCGACGTGAAAGGCGCGATAAAACCACGATCGATCCTGGGCATGAAGTTTCTCGCTCAGGTCGCTCATCGGCTTTAAGAGATGGCGCAAACGATCAGAACTGGTTCGAGGAACCAGTAAGTTCCAATAGGCGATCCGTCCACCGGGGCGTAATTGACGCCCAAGCGCTTCGAAGACCGCTTCATTGAGTTCCGGACTCATGTATTCAAAAATATCGCTGAGATTCGCTTTGCTAAAATAGCCTGACGACTTGCTATCCAAGACCTGTTCGAGTTCGCCGGTGTGAAGATGGACGCGATCAATGAGCGCTTTGAGACGATGATAATTTTGGGGTCTCAAATAAGGCGGTGCCGTCTCTAAATTACGGTAACGACCCGTGAGAAAATACTCGATGTAGAAGTTCGTGTGGAGATCAAGCTCAGTGCACGCTCCGCAAAATCGCTGGTAGAAATAGCCGCCCACATCGCCTTCTTCAACGTGCTCAAATTGTGCAGGATCACGCCCTTGTTCTGCCATTTTTTCTCGACCAAAATACCAGCGAAAACATCGCTCAAAATCAGGTAAACCGATCTGCTTAACCACAAAATCGCGTTGCTCTTCTAAGGGGCTTTGCTCAAAAAAACGGCTAAGAACATCCGGCGCCCAAAAGGTGGGCAGGTGATCCTGCGCAAAAGTTTGAATATAGCGCTCAAGTCGTCCCGTATCGATAAGTCCTTGATCAATATCCTCATGACGAGTCAGCCAAAATTCGCGAGTTTGCGGCGAAAGTTCGTTTTGTATCCGACCAAAGATTTTTAACCGGTCCGTGCCAGGACGTACGCCCAGTAAACGGACAAAATCCTGATGATCGAGTACTCGAATCGCTGCTAATTTTAACTCGAGTAAAGCCGTTTGCGCCGGGTTCATATCGACAGCGGTCACCGAGCGAGGTTCAAGCAAAAGCAACGCGAGCACATTATCGCCTGCACTGCAGATGCTCAACACATCGTCATCGGGATGAATATCGAGACCCCGTTCGAGCAACAGATGATCTTCCCATACTTGGGAGTAGCGCACCTGGTCTAAGGTCATTTTTTGAGCGATTTCACTCTTGAGTGTTTCGTTGGCGTTCATCAGTCCCTCAGTGAGGCTCGAAGCCCCACACGATCTATTTTACTCTGATGGCGATAATCCATGGGTATCTTCTGCCTGACAACCAAAGGCACTTCGTCTAGGCGATACCGCTTGAGCACCTTATGAATTGATTCTTGGGGCACTTGATGAGTCGATAATTCCAAAACTAAAATGGCGGAACCCGCGACTGTCCCTTGAATCAAAGCCGATCGAGTGACGCCGTCAAGGTCATCAAGGGCGGCTTCGATAGGCAAGGGTTGAACCGCGACGCCTCGGTGTTGGACCAGGTCTTTAACGCGCCCCTGAAGCCAAATTCGTTGATGCTCATCAAAGCAGGCTACATCACCGGTTCGATGCCAAACGGTCCCGTCTTCGGCATAGATTTTGTTTGCCCGATTTGCGTTCGGGTTATCTAAATAGGAACGGTTGACATGCGGGCCCGACACCACCAACTCACCGGACATGCCTTGCTCAACACGATAAGGATCAATGCCATCGGCGCCAAGGTCGACTGGGTCGCTGGGGAGATGGACCAAAGCCACATCAGCAACATGAGCGACGGAACCAACGAGCAAGCCTAAATCGACTGCTCGTTCTCGTTCTGAGAGCACCTCAACCATCGATACGCTGGCGATGGGCTCAGCCTCAGTTGACCCATAGACCACTTGAGCTTCACACGCTGGGAAACGCTCAAGGATCCGCCGACATAAATGCATGGGGACGGGAGCGCCACCAACCGCCATTCGTTTAATCGAGTGGTTACGCTGATCTTTAGCCTCAAGATGCTCAACTAGTCGTTCGATATAAGCCGGCGCTCCGCTCATTTGATTGATGCCCCAGCGCTGAATTTGCTCGACCAAGAAGGGCGCGTGAACAGAACCAGGCGCTTTGAAATCGACGGCAGGTAAGATCGTAGGAATACCGCAACACAGGTTGTGCAAGGTAACGACCGGGAAGCAGGGCATATCAATTTCGCCACCACGATTCGGAAAGTGTTCGGCGAGCGCCAAATGCTGAGCTGTCAACAAACCATGCGTTCGGTCGGCTCCTTTAGGCCTGCCGGTGCTACCCGAAGTAAAAGTGATCAGTGCATGATCGTCGGCTAAGGTTTTCCGAACAGTGGGCTCAGCGCCGGTTTCACGAAACAGCAGTCGGCTCGGTCGAACACCAAACCCTTTCGAATCCACACTAAAGCAGCGCAATCCCCAAAGCGCTGGAATCAACCATCGAAAGCGGAGCAGCGCGCCCACGCTCAAGATCGCTTGCGCTTTCGCGTCGCGAATAGCTTGAACTATTTTCGCTCGCGGCATGCCCGCATCGATCAACACCGCAGACAGACCCGAAGCGAATAAAGCTAAAAGTAAAGCATACAAATCAAGCGATAACGGCGCCATCAAAATCATTCGATCGCCCGCCTTGAATCCATGTGCTTCAAGACCTGCTTGAAAGGAAGCTATGCGTTGTCCGAGTTCGCCGAAAGTCAGTCGCTCTTCGGTGTAGGCCGACCCTTCGCCATGCAATACAGCTACCACCAGTGCCAATTGATCAGGGTTTTGGCGCGCTTGATCGACCACACGCTCTGCTAAGTTTGGATTGTGGTTGGTCTGCAAAGGGGCTTGGTCCATAGCCTGTATCTCGCACGATTAGGAAGCTGTGAGGACCCCCCCATTCAAAAGACGACAGCGGCAAAATCTTTTATTTTTGTGACGGGCAAGCCAGACTCTCTATAAGCGTTCCATTACCGGCGCTCTAACGAGGTCTATTTGGACACGAAATTATCGCCTCAAGCGCCACTGATTGTTCGATTACTGGCGTGGGCAAACGAACGCTTCCCACTCGCTAATGCGATCTTATTTTTCGTGCTCTACGCAGCGGCTTTGTTCCTTGGTCGCCTCACAACAACTGCCGGTGAAGTTAACGTTCGTGCATCCGACTTTTTAGGCTTCCTTGCGATCTGGGCATTCTTTTTGATGCTGCGTGTTTTTGATGAACATAAAGACTATGATCTGGATCTGCTCAATCATCCCGACCGAGTCCTGCAATCTGGCCTAGTGACGTTAGGTCACCTTAAGGTGCTCGGAGGGTTGGCTATATTGCTGCAACTTCTCGTTTCGTTGTATCTTGCAAACGGGACAGGGCTCATCCTTGTATTCTGGCTCATTTGCTTTGGCTGGAGCCTGCTCATGGCAGTCGAGTTCTTCTGCGGTGAGTGGCTCGAGAAACGCCTAGTCCTGTATGCCTTTTCGCATATGATAGTCATGCCGATGGCGCTCGTTTGGATGGCGCAGATCGGAGCAGGAGATGCTGCTCTCCCCGCACCGATCCTCTGGCTGGCAGGTTTGTCCTTCCTGTCGGGCGCCGCATTTGAAGTCACACGGAAGATGAAGGCGCCAGAAGATGAGCGCGAGACCATCGATTCCTACACCAAAGTTTTTGGCACACAGCGCGCGCCTCTTGTGGTTATGTTTTTGCTGATCAGCGGCTCTGTATTCCTCGGTATACTGATCCAAACGATTACGCCCAACTCACCTTTTGCGCCTTGGATGGCGGCACTCGTCGCAAGTCTGTTGCCAGCACTTGTTGCCCTTAATCAGTTCAAAACAAGCGCATCTGCGCAATCAGCAAAGCGCTGTGAAGGCTTTGTGGCACTCACTATGCTTACCGGCTACGCCATGTTGATTTCCGCAGCGATCGTCGAGCGCGGAGTCGCTTGGGTATGAGCGATTCAGACCGACAAACGATCGTTGGCGCGCAACAAGCTTTAGCCCTTGGTGAATCCTTGGTCGGCGGTAAGGCATGGGGACTCGCTCGGCTTTGCGAAGTTAACTCCAACGTACCCGAATGGCTCGTGATACCAGCCTCGACATGCCTTACTGCGTATCAAACAAGTGGCATAACAGACCAACTCGAACACCATTTAGAAGCGCTCAAACAACTCGATACACAAAACGCTTCCGGGCGAAGTAAATTCGACACGATAGCACTGACCATGAGGAAAATGGTCGAATCCATCGATAACACGCTGCATTTCGCGACCGATCTAGCCGCGGTCTTGGACGCACTCGGGTCCGGTCCATGGGCAGTCCGCAGCTCGATGGTTGGCGAAGACTCGCAAGCTCACTCCTTTGCAGGCCAGCTCGACTCTTATCTGTTTCAGAGCACCCATGACGTGGCAAAAGCCACCGTTAACTGTTGGGCGTCAGCCTTCTCGTCTCATGCGTTGATGTATCGACTGCAAGCAGGATTAGAGGGCTTACCGGCAGTGGCTGTGGTCATTCAACGGATGCTTTCGGGTACGGTTTCTGGCGTCGCGTTCACTGCGCATCCAGTAACCGGTCAACGCGATCATTGTTTGATCAGTGGTGCTTGGGGGCAAGGTGAAGGCATTGTCAGCGGTGTTTGTGATACCGACGAATATGTCTGGGCGCACTGCGGCGAAGAGGTTTCCGTACGGATCGCCGACAAAGATGTGATGATCACACCCGACCCTTCTGGCGCGGCTGGAACGATCGAGAACGAGGTGAGCCTCGATCAGCGACAGACACGTTGCCTCACCGCCGACCAAGTCGCCAAGCTCGGACACGAACTGGTCCGACTGCACCGCGCGTTCAAGGCGCCCATGGACATCGAATGGACGTTTGAGGCGAATACCCTCTACATTTTACAGGCGAGACCGATTACCTCCTTACCTCCCGAACCAGACCACGACGCGCCGCAGATCGTTTACGATAACAGCAATATTCAAGAGAGTTACTGCGGCGTCACCACGCCGCTCACCTTTAGTTTTGCGCAATCAGCCTATGCGAGCGTCTACGAGCAAACAATGCGCGTTGTTGGTTTGCCAGGGACCATTATCACGGCCCACCAAGACACCCTGAATAATCTGCTGAGTTTGGTGGCAGGGCGCGTCTATTACAACATCAACAACTGGTATCGAGGCCTGCTGCTCCTACCTTCCTTTGGTCAAAACAAGGCGGATATGGAACGGATGATGGGTCTTGAAGAACCCGTCGATTTTGTCACCGGTGAGACCCTAAGTTGGAGTCAAAAACTTCGTCGTTTGCCCGTCGTCCTCAAGACATTATCACGCCTTGTCCTGCATTTTCGTCGTCTCAAAGCCGAGGTACCCGCTTGGATTGAGCGCTTTGAGTTGCGCTATAGTCACATTGATCGAGAAGCGCTCTACGACGCTTCGTTTAGCCAACTGATGGCAACGATTGATCAGATCGATAGCGATATGCTCAACGATTGGCATACGCCGATCATCAACGACTTTTATGTGATGATGACGGTCGGTAAGCTCAGGCGCGCTTTAGACCGAGCAGGAATCGACGACCCTGATGACTTGGTTAATCGACTCTTATCCGGGGAAGAGGATATTGAATCAACTCAGCCCGTGCGCCAACTCATGGGTATTGCCACGCTTATTCGAAACAGTCCGACTACGCGCCAACTCCTCAATCAGGTAGAGCCATCTGAGGTGGTCGCGACACTCTGTGAGCATGATCCTGAACTTGCAACGCGACTCGGTGACTATATTGAACGCTACGGTGATCGGTGCATGGGCGAACTCAAGTTGGAAACGATCAGCTTACGCGAGGATACGACCTTTATTGGGGAAGTATTGGCAGGCTACGTTGAGCGCGACGATCTCGTTCCCGAAAAGCTCACTGCGCGCGAAAAAGTCCTACGCGCCGAGGCGGAACAACGCATGGCTCAATCCATGAGTTGGTGGTCATTGAGCAGAGCTCGTCGAGCGCTAAAGTCAGCTAGAGCGGCCGTAAAGAACCGTGAGGCGATGCGACTCGCCCGAACCCGCATGTTCGGCCTATACCGTTCTGTTTATCAACAACTTGGCAAGCGTTTGGCGCAGCATCGACAACTCCGAGACAGTCGCGATATCTTTTATTTATCCATCCATGAAATTCGCGCCTTTTATGAAGGGCGGGCCATCACCAGCGTACTGGCTCCAGTGGCTGAGGCACGCAAGCAGGAATTTGCGACTTTTGAGCACCTCGACCCACCGCACCGAATTGTGGCTCCAGCATCGGTCTATTTGAACATGCCGCGCCCCAATACCGACGATGCAGATATCGATAAAGATACTCAGGTGCTCAATGGCATCGGCTGTTATCCCGGTGTGGTTGAATCTGAAATTAAGGTGATTAAATCGCCGCAAGATGAACTGAATCTACAAGGGCGTATATTGACTGCCCTTCGCACCGACCCGGGTTGGGCGCCCCTGTTCCCAACCTGTGGGGCTCTATTAATCGAGCGCGGCAGCACACTCTCCCACTCAGCGGTCGTTGCGCGAGAACTCGGGATACCGGCGGTCGTCGGTGTGAAAAATCTGCTCAGCATTGTCGAAAATGGCGAGCGAGTGCGCATCAATGGTGAACTCGGTCAGGCGATAAGACTCGATGCGGTAAAGGAACCGGATTGAACATTTTGGTCACCAACGGCGCCGACAGATTACCTGATGGGTTCTTAGCGTTGCCAGCTCAAGTCTATGGGGACGACCCACAATGGATCCCTGAGTCGAGCGAGAACACGAAGCGAATGTTCTCCAGAGAAAACCCGTGGTTCGAACGAGGTGAGGCGGCGTGCTTTTGTGTACCCGAACGAGTTCGCTGTGCCATTTTTATGAGTCCCGAGATGGTCATTGATGGCGCAGCCAGCGCATTCTTTGGTTACTTTGAGTCGACGGGTGATCCGCAAGCCGAGGCTTTAATCTTTGGTGCCTTGGAAACCTGGGCGACGAATCGAGGCGCAAAGCAGCTCTTTGGACCCATTAATTTTTCGACTTTTGGTGACTACCGCTTACGCGTTCAGGCCGAACCGGGCGCCCGAACCTTTCAAAGTGAGCCCTACAACCCGCCTTATTATCCGAAATCGCTGGAGTCCCTTAACTACGACGTCAACCAAGAATACTTGGTTCAAATCGCTGATACGGCAACCAGTTTAGCAGTAGTTCAGCGCAGTCGTAGACTGCTTCAGAACTTAGAACAGGCTGGTTATCGCTTTGAGCCTCTCGCTGTTGAGCTTTGGATGAACAATTTGAGGACATTGCACGGACTCGTTGATCAAACCTTTGCCCTGAACTTTGCTTATACGCCCATCAGCTATGATAGCTTTGTCCAAGCATGCGGCGAAGCTTTTGTGCGTAAGGCGTGTCCGCACACCAGCGTGCT
>CACGMS010000009.1 GCA_902574205.1 uncultured Candidatus Hydrogenedens sp.
ATCGCATCGCTGGCTTGGGAACTCAGTAACCATGCTGGCGCTATTTGTTGCTGCTTCGTTGGCACAGCCTCAGCCGGGACAACGCTTGTTGCGAGCAGACCTAGTACGTAGCCCGCGCGGGTCGCATCTGGTCCTGGAATTCGCAAAGGTGATCCGACGAGATAGTGTGCCTATTGTGCCTGCAGGACGTCGTCTTGTGTTGCACCTTCCTGGTCCGGTTCGCGCGCAATTGGCCGGACAGCGTAAGGGGATGGGCGCTGTTCGGTCAGTTCGCCCTCGACGAGACCGCTTGGTGCTGACGCTTGATCGTTTGGCACGTCCCTTTGCCGATCGTGCAGTGGTTCGCGCGAAAGGTAAGATCTGGCGTTTAAAAATGTCTGATCCCACTGTTGAGCGCGATTTGGCGGACATGCTTTTGGGGACGCCGAAAGCTAAACCCAGTAAACCGTTCGATGCTTTTTCTGAATCAGACAAGCTGTCAGAAAAGACAAAGGTGGAGGTCGAGCCAGAAAAGGTTATCAAAGAAGAGCCTGCAAAGGCAGCCGCTGGATTAGCGGCTGTCGCAGCCGCTGCACGAGGAGACCAGCCGAAACCTGGGGCGAACGGGAACCTAACGAGCGCGGCTGATGCCCCCGAACCCATCGAGCCCGCCGGTGATCTTGGATCATCAGTGCGAGTGGTGGCAGGTGTCGGGTTGGTGATGATCGGATTGTTAGGTTTTATTGCTTGGCGTCGCCGACAAACGCCCATGGAAGAGGCATTTGGGCTCAAAGTGGTATCGAGAGCAAAGCTCGATACTAAAAGTTCAGTCGCTGTTCTTGAAGTGGGTGGAGCCGTCCTGATCATTGGACTCAGTGATCATGGACCGCGCCTATTAGCTCGTTTAGACGATGGCAGAACCATGGACGAGGATGACTCGAGTGGCGCCGAAGTTGAGCGATTGCGCGCCTTGGTTGGAAACAACCCGGGTGATCGGTTAGGTGCTTGGGTGACTGCAGCACAAGGTCATCGCGAGCAAGAGGCAAGTGCACCAGTCACCGTTGCGTCTGCAGCGACAGCTACGCCGGTATCACCTGGTCATAACGAGCGTGCTGACCTTCAGCGCCGCTTAGCTGAGATCCGACGGGTATGTTCGGACTAGTTAGCGGCTTAGCTCGGTGGGCGTTATTGGTCATTTTGGTGTCGCCGACGCTTGCGTTCGCCCAGGTTGATGCGCCCACCATTGCTCTGCCTGAAATGAGCATTAAGGTTGGTGGAGGTGACGGTAATCTAGTCGAGAGTCTCAAGGTGATGGGCCTTTTGACTGTGCTGACATTAGCACCAGCCATTATCATATCGGTCACCAGTTTTACACGGATCATCATCGTCTTTGGTTTCTTGCGGACGGCTTTGGGAACTCAGAGCTCGCCGCCTAACCAAGTTTTGGTGAGCTTGGCTTTGTTCTTAACGGCTGCGGTGATGACGCCAGTAGCCTCAAATATATGGAATAACGGTGTTCTTCCTCATCAGGAGGGGAAGATTTCGGACGTGGCTTTATTAGGGGTAGCGACGCGAAATATTCGTGGATTCTTAATGATCCACACACGCGATCAAGAATTGATGACGGTTCATCGTCTGGCTTCTCAACCGCGCCCTAAAGATCGTCAGGATATAGCCTTTCATCTGTTGGTGCCGGCGTTTATGCTCAGCGAACTCAAAGCCGCGTTTCAAATCGGGTTTTTGGTGGCGTTACCCTTTTTGGTCGTCGACTTAGCCGTCGCCACACTGTTGATGAGTATGGGGATGATGATGCTTCCCCCAGTGATGATTTCATTGCCCTTTAAGGTATTAATTTTCTTGCTGGCTGATGGGTGGAATTTGGTGGTGGTTAACTTGGCTCGAAGCTTTGGGATGGAGGTCTGATGGATGGTGCTGTTGTCTCCACTGCATTGAGTCAAATGGTTGACGTCGCGATGCAGGTTGCTGGTCCTTATCTGCTGATCGGTTTGGTCGTCGGTTTGGTCATGAGTTTGTTTCAAGCGTTGACCCAGTTGCAAGAGCCATCTCTTGTGTTTGTACCTAAGGTGCTCGCCATCGTTGTGTTGATGGGGATGATCGGTGCGTGGACCAGTGAAGTCATGGTTCGTTATACCGTGAGTATGTTTGATATGTTTGGAACAACGGTAGCGCCCTGATGGAATTGCCCTGGTTGCAGCCCGAATGGTTGTTGGGCTTTGGTACCATTATGGTACGTTTGATTGCTTTCTTGGCTGTTTTGCCTGTTTTTCCAGGGAGCGCCTTTGGTCTTCGTATGCGCGGAATTATCGCCCTGTGGTTGAGTTGGTTGTTTCAGCTCGCGTCGCCAATTCCTGTGGTCGATATTAGTCTCGCTTGGAGCGTCTACGAGTTGACTGCTTCGGCATGTATTGGCGTTGTGCTCGGTTTTACTGTTCGTTTAGCGCTTGATGCACTGCACTTTGGTGGCGAAATTTTAGGGATTAATATTGGCTTGGGTTTAGCGGGTGTAGTTGATCCGAATACGGGCACGCGTGAAAATCCGGTGAGTCGATTCCTAGTGATGGCTGGCGCCGTCGTATTGCTCAGCCTTGATCTGCATCTCGGGATTCTTGAATTGTTGCGTCAAAGCTTCTCATGGCAGCCGCATGTCGATTTGTGGATGTATGGACCACGTGCCGGGTCGCGCATGTTTCAAGAAGGTGTTCGTTTTGGTTTGCCAGTAGTCGGTGGTGCGACCTTATTGTATCTGCTTTTCGGTGTTTTAGCGCGCGTGGCACCCCAGGTTCAGATTTTTCAGATCGCTTACAGCGTCACGATCTTAGGTGGATTATTTATCCTGTTTTATGAGGTCGGTCATTTACCTCCCTTAGTGGAGAGCTTCTTGCAGTCTCACCTAGACGCCCTAGCGCTGTTGGTTCGGTAACCACAACGACCTCATGCTCGGGCTTCGAAAGGGGCTTTGGTGGCTGAAGAGGATAAAGACTCTAAAACCGAGATGCCGACCCCTCAAAAGATTGAGGATGCGCGCAAAAAAGGTCAGGTGGCATTTAGTCGCGAAGTGGGTTCGGTGGTTATCGTTTTTGGCGGTGCACTCGCGTTTTTAGCTTTCGGACGATCGTTAGCTAGTGGGGTCATTGAGTTGACCGAGATCGCCTACAACCGAATTGCTCAACCCAATGCGCCACTGGGTGATCTGGTGATGGATTTAGCCTTGCTTGTGGGTATCCCTCTTGCAGGGTTGATGGTCTTCCTTGGTTTGCTTTTGTTTGCCGCAAGTTTCGCTCAGGTGGGTGCTTTGGTCGCCTGGGAAGCGATAAAGCCTGATCTGAACAAGCTCAATCCCATCAAAAAAGCCAAACAGATGTACTTTAGTGTGCAGGGTTTTGCGGACTTCGTTAAGGCGATCCTGAAGATAGCCGGCCTTGGTTTTGTTGGTTATTTGGTGCTGAAAAGTCGGTTTATGGATTTGCCTGGTCTGATCTGGATGCATCCCGCTGAGGGGCTTGCGGAGCTCGGCTCGATTGCGTTGTTGTTGGTGTTCTCAGTGGCGGCATTACTTGCGATCATCGCCATCATTGATGTCTTTTACGTGCGCTGGAAATACACGCGCGATTTGATGATGAGTTTGCGCGATATTCGAGATGAATCCAAAGGCCGAGAAGGCTCGCCAGAGATTCGCAGCAAACGGCGCCAAAAGCAGATGGAGATGTCGCAGCAGCGTTTAGGAACCACCGTGCCTACAGCGGATGTGGTCGTGACCAACCCGACGCATTTTGCCGTCGCGATCAAATACGACATGAGTGCTGACGGAGCCCCGATGGTTGTCGCTAAAGGAAGTGATAAAGTTGCGTTTAAAATTCGGTCTATTGCGCGAGAAAACGGAGTAGCGGTTGTCGAAAACCGTTATTTGGCAAGAATCTTGTACGCAAAAGTCAAAGTTGGCGCTGAAATCCCTGAGACGCTGTGGAAGGCTGTCGCAGAGGTGCTCAAGCAGGTCGATCATATTCGTCGTCGTGTCTTACGACGAACTGCTCGACCGGGAGGATAAAAGTTAATGGAGACGACCAACCGAGATCGAGGAAATGCTCTTGCCGCTTTTGGCATGATGGGCGTGATCCTTCTTTTGATTTTACCTCTGCCTCCAGCTGTTTTGGATGTGATGCTGGCATTAAGCATAGCGATTGCTTTAGTAGTTTTGGTGGCGTCTTTATATGTTGAGCGCCCCGCAGATTTCACCGTTTTCCCAGCACTCTTACTCGCCACGACTTTGTTTCGCTTGGCGCTCAATGTCGGCTCAACACGGTTAATTTTGTTGCGTGGTAATGAGGGGCCCGAAGCTGCTGGTGATGTGATTGCTACTTTTGGTACTTTTGTCGTTGGTGGTAACTATGTCGTTGGTATGATCGTCTTTCTGATTTTGGTGATTATCAATTTTATGGTGGTCACCAAAGGTGCTGGACGTATTGCTGAGGTGGCTGCTCGATTCACCTTGGATGCGATGCCTGGGAAGCAAATGGCGATCGATGCCGACCTTGGTGCAGGCATGATCGATGAAACTGAGGCGCGCAAAAGGCGTGATGCCGTGGCTCAAGAAGCCGACTTTTACGGTGCCATGGACGGGGCATCGAAATTTGTACGCGGCGATGCGATTGCTGGTCTTTTAATTACGGCGATCAACATCGTTGCAGGGCTAATTATCGGTGTTGGTCAACAAGGAATGGAACTGAGTGCTGCCGCCTCGAACTACACCATTTTGACTATTGGGGATGGTTTGGTCTCACAGATGCCAGCGCTGCTGATTTCGGTTGCTGCCGGTATTGTTGTCTCCCGAGCGGGTTCTAAAAAGGTCATCAGCGCTGAAGTTCAAGATCAATTGTTCAACCATGCGGGTAAGCTCAATGTGGTTGCAGTCGTCATTGTGCTTCTTGCGTTGATCCCCGGAATGCCGACCTTTAGTTTCCTCGTGTTGGCTGGAATGGTGGCGTTTGCAGCCAATCAAATCCGAACGAAAAGAATGAAGGATGAGGAAGAAGGGACGACGCTCGAGCGACTCGAAGACAAGGGGTTGTCTGAACGGCAACGACTCGAAAAATTGTTACCCCTTGACTCGATCGCCCTTGAGGTAAGCTTTCCACTGGTACCACTCGTTGATGCCCAGCGTGACGGCGATCTTCTTGATCGCATACAAGCGGTACGTAAGCAGGTTGCTCTGCAATACGGAATTATTCTCCCGCAGGTTCATATACGCGACAATATCGAGCTCGATGGAGGAATCTACAGGGTTTTAGTCAAAGGGGTCGCTGTTGCCGAAGGGTTAGTACGCTACGGTCAATTTTTAGGTATGGATCCAGGCACTGTTTTTGATCCGATCGATGGTGAAAAGACAACAGAACCGGCTTTTGGTTTAGATGCCATTTGGGTGACTGCGGAGGATCGAGATGATGCTGAGTTACGTGGTTACACCGTTGTTGACTGCTCAACGGTCATAGCGACCCACCTCACCGAGGTGGTTAAAGCGCATATCGATGAATTGTTTGGCGATACGGAGATCGATGATATTCTTCGTATTACAGCGGACCATAGCCCCAAATTAGTTGAAGACTTGATTCCTGCAAAACTTAGCCGAGGCGAGCTCCTGCGTGTCATGCGCAACCTTTTGCGCGAAGGGGTCTCTGTGCGCGATATGCGCACTGTTCTTGAGACCTTAGCCGACCGTATTCACGAGACTAAAAATACCGATATCCTAGCAGAATATGTGCGTTACCGCCTAGGGTCAGCGATTTGTTCAGACCTCGCAGATGAGGGGTTACAAATCCATGGTCTGGTGCTTGATGGTGTTGCTAGTCAGGCTATTCGTGAGAGTTTAACCGCCATTGATTCTGAGGTTCATGTTGGCCTTCAGCCCAATGCGGCACGCGGTTTGCTTTCTAATCTATCGGATCAAATGGAGCAGTTTGCAGTGAGCGGTCGTCAGCCTGTATTGGTAGTTCCAGCCGAGATTCGTCGCCCTGTACGCGATTTTCTCGCCCGCCATCTCGGCATGTTGACCGTGCTTTCCCATCGTGAGATTCCCGCTCGTTACCGCTTAGAGGCGGTTGGCGAAGTCGGGCTCAAGGCTGCAGCCTGATCGGATAAGGGATGAAGGTGCAAACGTATACAGCAACCACCATCAAAGAGGCGTTGCGCCAGGTGCGGGAGAATCATGGTCCGGACGCCGTGATCCTTGAGACCCGACAGAAAGGTGACGGTTCGCGCTCGTGGCATGAGGTTTCGGTAGCTCCAAGCGGAACAGATCCAAGCAAAGTCAAACCCTTGTTCACTGAACCTAAACCGGTTGCGGGTCGTTATGGGGCGAGCGCATATGCCCGTCAGATGGATGACGCACAGCCCCAAAAAGAGGTGAGGCGCCAGTCCGTTGACTCGCCACCAGCGATTGACGGCGAACTCAAAGCTTTGCGTCACGAAATTCGTCGAGTAGCATCGATGCATCGACCCGAAGTGGATCCGGTCGATCAAGCGTTGAGAACTTTTGGTCGAACCTTTGAGCGTGGTTTGGAAGAAACCCGTGATCTTCTTCGTGCGTTGTTGAGTGAAACTCGAGCTCAGAGCGAGATGGGTTTTGAGCCGGCTCAAGCCAAGCTTTATACGCTTTTGACTCATAACGGGGTCGAGGATTTGTTGGCAGAAGAGTTGGTACGAGGGCTCGAGCCAACTGAGTCGGAATCGGGTGGTTTGGATCTGCGTCGTCAGTTGGCCGAGCGATTACTGTCTCGAGTACGTACCGCAGCACCATTGGCTACTCGGCGCGGCCGTCAGGTGGTGGGTTTCTTTGGTCCTACGGGGGTTGGTAAGACCACGACCATTGCTAAAATAGCTGCTGATGCGTCGATACGCTATGGACGAAAAGTGGGTTTAGTCACTTCGGATACCTACCGAATTGCGGCTGTTGAGCAGCTTGCTGCCTACGCTGAGATTCTTGAGCTGCCGATGGAGGTATCTAAGAATCAAGCTGAGTTAAGGTCTCGTCTGCGTTCGATGAAAGCGTGCGACTTAATCTTAGTCGATACCGCAGGAAGGAATCCAAAAGACGATCAAGCTGTTGCTCAAATGGCAGATGAGTTGAGTCCTGACCTCGTACCCACAAGAATGTTGTGTGTGGCGGCTGGGACGAATCCTCGTACGCTTGCCGAAGTGCTGCGCGCCTTTAAGCCGGTGGGAGTCAGTGAATTGACGATCACGAAGATGGATGAATGCGTGGGGCATGGATCAATGCTAAATGCTCATTTGAGAACGGGGCATCCTTTGACTTACTACACGACCGGCCAACGGGTACCTGAAGACATCGAGGCTGCGAGTGCTGAGCGACTGGTTCGACTGGTTTTAGAACAGTGGATGGTAGGATGAGTTCGGATCAAGCCAAAACCTTACGAGATCTGCGCCAGCAAGCTGATGCCCGCCGTCGTACGGATCAAGCCGAGACGCCGAGTACCCGAGTGATCGCAATTACCTCTGGTAAGGGTGGTGTCGGCAAAACAAATTGTGTTGCCAATCTTGCCGTGGAATTGAGTCGAAGAGGGCGTAAGGTTCTAATTTTAGACGCAGATTTAGGCTTGGCTAACGTCGACATTTTACTTGGCTTAGCGCCGAATGGACATCTCGGTGATGTATTGTCCGGTATTCGTGAAATCGATGAAATCATTCTTCATGGTCCCGAGGGCGTCGACCTTTTACCGGCCGCTTCAGGGATCGCCGAGGTGACCGCGTTATCTGAGGCACAAAAAGCTCGCTTGAAGATGGCGCTTGAGCGGTTGCGCGAGGGGTACGATACTCTGCTCGTTGATACGGGTGCCGGAATTAGTTCGAATGTCATCTACTTTGCCGGTGCTGCTCAGGATGTCGTTGTTGTCGTCACACCGGAACCAACGGCTCTGGCCGATGCCTATGCGGTGATCAAGGTACTGCGAAATCGTCGAAAGGTGAGGCGGTTCCAACTGTTGGTCAATCAAGTCCACCAGGTCAGCGCTGCTGAAGCCGTTCACGAGCGTTTGCTTCGTGTCGCCGAACGTTTCTTGGACGTAGAGATCAATTTACTGGGTCACATCTATGCGGATTCTGCGGTTCAACGTGCGGTTATGGAGCAAGGACCTTTAGTTCAGTTGTATCCTACTGCTCCGGCAGCCCGTTGCTTTGCGCAGATCGCTCAGCGGCTCGATATGTTACCCCCACCCCTCCGCGATGGTGCAGTCGATCGTTTCTGGGATCACCTACTGACAGCGGAGGGGTCGTCATGAATCGTGGTTATGCCTTTGCTCAGACGGACGGTGATCGGGAGCGCCGAATTCGTCAGTATATGAGCCTCGTGCATCGGGTGGCACGTCGAATTGTTCGTCGGCTGCCGTCGATGGTTGATCTTCAAGATCTTCAGCAAGTCGGCGTGATTGGTTTGATCGATGCGATTGATCGCTATGATTCAAGCCGGTCCGAGCGATTTGAAGCATATGCAGAATATCGTATCAAGGGCGCAATCCTCGATCATTTAAGGCAGGTTGATCATTTGAGCAGGCGCCATCGTGGGCGTATTAATGCCTTGCGCGAGGCGTCGGAACGTCTGCGTTCTGACAGCGGAGAAGAGCCGTCAAGTGCCGAGCTTGCGAAAGAGATGGATTTGACGACTGAGCAAGTCGAAGCGCTTCGAACAGAAGCGAGCAGCAGTTGGATGTCCTATGACGAAGCCGGCGGTAACTCTGAAGGCGGTGGTGGTGGCTCCGGCGGCGCGATTTTAGCCAGTCTTGAGCGGGGTGATAATATTCTCGATCAAGTGGCTCAGCGTGAAGAGCATACCATGCTTGCTGAGGCGATTGGTCAGTTGCCAGAGCGACTACAGCTGCTCTTATCTTTGTATTATAAAGAGGCGCTGACGTATCGTGAAATTGCGGATGTATTGTCAGTGACGGTCGGTCGCGTGTCGCAACTGCACACCGAAGCGACGAAGCGTTTGCGTGGATTGCTCGGCAACAAAATGGATATGGAATGAAGCGTTTTGTCTTTGGACTAGAAACGCTTCGCCGTCTCCGTATTCAAAAACGCCGTGAGGCCGAGATTGAACTGGGTAAGATCTCTGCGCTCTGCCAGCAAATCGTTCAAGCTATGCAAGATACGCAAAATCAAATCGCTGCAGGTCCACAAACCTTGGAACCAGAATGGATCATTCAGGAGCAGGCATACCTTGCTCGTCTGAAGTCTAATTTGGAGCAAATGGCGTCAGAATTGCTTGACTCGCGCCGAATTGAGGCAAATTGGCGCCAGGCGCTCTCTTTTGCTCAACAGCAAGAAGAGATCGTTGAGAATTTGCGCGACGCACAGTGGAAGCGTTGGCGAAAGGCGATGCTCAAAGAGGAGCAAAAGGTCTTGGATGACCTGCCTAAACGTCGCCACAAAAAAATATAAAAAAGGCCTAAACATTCTGGATTTCTGGGGTTGGCACGCACTTTGCCTCTTTGATGTCGAGGAGGTATTATGGCTGACGGAATTTGGACAGCACTGAGTGGTTTACGCATGCGCCAGCAACGCATGGAAAACCTAGCCAACCGTTTAGCCAATACCAACACCGTTGGCTTTCGTCGTCAGGTTCATCTGAGCCGTGAACATCGAAGTTCTCCCGAGCATGTCATTGTTGAGCAAGCACCCGCAGACATGACGTTGCGTCATCTTCCTGGCGATCATGTGATGGTACGTGCCGATGGCACCCAGATTCGCGAGGAAGAAGGTGCGATGAATCGCACGGGCCGACCTCTCGATTTGGCTCTTCAAGGGGTTAAGGGATATTTTGTGGTTCAAGGCGAAAATGCCGAAGAAATGCTCACTCGAGACGGTCGCTTTCGACTATCCAATGAGGGGCAACTGCAAACCCTTGATGGAGTACCGGTTCTTGGCGACGCCGGACCCATTAGTTTGCCTCAAGATACTGATCTTCAACAAATTGCAGTCTTAGCCACGGGTGCAATTCAAGTGGGTGATACCGTTGTCGGTAAATTGCGACTTGGTTATGCCGAGCCTCATACCCTCGAAGCAGTTGGAAACAATCGCTACAAGACCGGCGAAATTACAGCGGTTGAGGACGTTGAAGTGGCGCAAGGATATCAGGAACAGAGCACTGTAAACGCCGTCAAAGCGATGGTTGATTTGATCGATACACACCGTAGTTTCGACGCCAATATGAAGTTGGTCAGCAGCTACAAAGAACTGGACCAAGAAGCGATTCAGCTTCTCAAGTAATCATAAGGAGTAAGGAATGCTTCGAGCACTGCACATCGCAGCCACGGGTATGGATGCCCAAGAAAAGAAGATGGATGTGACATCCAATAACTTGGCGAATGTTAACACCAATGGATACAAAAAGGGGCGCGCCGAATTTCAGGACCTTTTGTACCAAACGGTCAAAGCGCCTGGAACCTCGACCGGTCAAGGTACTGAGAGCCCAAGCGGGATTCAGGTGGGTTTAGGAACGCGCCATGTCAGCACACGGCGTGACTTCTCACAGGGTAGCTTCACTCAAACTGGCAATACCTATGATTTAGCTATCGAAGGTGAGGGGTTCTTTCAGGTCACTCAGCCGAGTGGTGAGGTTGGCTTTACACGAGCGGGTAACTTTACCGTCGATAATCAGGGCCGTATGGTGACGCCGGATGGCTTTCCCATGGAGCCACAGGTTGTACTTCCGCCTGATACGATCACCATGACGATCGCTGCTAATGGGATCGTATCCGTGCTTCAGGCCGGTCAAACACAGGCAACAGAACTTGGGCAAATTCAGCTCGCCCGATTTACGAACCCAGGCGGACTTCGAGCGTTGGGGCGTAACCTTTTGCAGCAGACCAATGCATCGGGTCAGGCGGTGGTTGGTAATCCGGGTGATACCGGTATCGGATCACTGTCTCAGGGCTTTATTGAGACCAGTAACGTGAATGTTGTTGAAGAGATGGTGAGCTTGATTGTCGGCCAGCGTTCTTATGAAGCGAATTCAAAAGTGATTACTGCCTCTGATGAGATGTTGCGTTCGGCAACGAATTTGCGCTGATGATTACTGCATTCACTTTTACAGCTTTAGTTATTTTACCAACTCAAATTGTAGTTGGAGAAGGCAAGGTAACCGCAGCCGACCTGGTCGGCGAATCAGCAGTTACTCTTGGCGATGTGCGCCGCATGCAAGAAATCGGTTTGGGCGCAGCACCTGCAGCCGGGCAGATCCGCCGCATCAACGGTGCCTATCTGAGACGCTTATTGCGCGCCGCCAAGGTCACTGATGTGCGCGTCCCAGCGCAATTAGAGCTTATTGGTAAGTCTGAGGTCATCAGTGCTTCTGATCAACTCCAAGCCATTACAGCGTACTTAAAGAAGCGCTTGGGAAAAGATGGTCAGATCAAGTCCGTTCGAGCCTTCCAGAACGTCACGGATTTTAAGGTTCCACCGGGGGCTCGAATTGCTCTGGTTACACCTGTTGGTCAGAACCCGTTTCGTGCGCGCTCAAGTTTTAAACTTGAGGTTCGTAGGCGTGGACAATTGGTCCTGAGACGATACCCTCAGGTTCTTATCGAGGGACAGGCTAACGTGCACGTTGTGCGTCAGAGTATTTCAGCCCGTCAGGAGATCGGCGCTGACGATTTGGGTTCTGAAACCGTCCCTTTAAGTCGGGTTCCTGCTCAGGCGCTGGGGCGTTTTCGTTGGGTTGGAATGCTGGCGAAGCAAAGGTTGTCGGTTGGGCGTATTTTGTCCCGTAACGACTTGAAGTCTCCCCCAGTTGTTCATCGTGGTCAGCGTGTTCGCATTGAATTACGACAAGATAGCGTCTCGGTAACGACGGCTGGAGAAGCTTTAGCTGACGCTGCTGTTGGACAACAAGTCACCGTTCGTAATCTGGCGAGCGGTCGACGATTGCAGGCTTGGGTGCGTGGTCCAGGGCTTGTGGAGGTCACCCCATGACTCGCCTAATCCCTGTTGTTGCTCTGTTGCTAACGAGTTGCGTCAAGCATATTGAAAGTTACGCCCCTCGACAGCGTGATTGGTCGAAAGTGGAGACCAGGCGTTTGGATAACGCTCAGGAAGCGCAGCCGTCGCCGGGAAGTCTTTTTGTCGATGATGGTGACGATCTCTTTGCCTATCGTCGCGCCACTCGCACCGGTGACGTGCTGACTGTTCGCATCGACGAGCAGAGCCTAGCAGACGGTGAAGCCAATACGAAACTGGATCGACAAAGCTCGTACCAAGCGGGTGTCTCAGCGATGCTTGGATTAATGAATCAACTCGCCACTGCTGACGATCGCATCACGCCGGCGACCATGGCGAATGCGACCACAACATCCAAGTTCAAAGGCGCAGGTTCGAGCGATCGAACGACCTCAGTTCAGGCGACCATTCCCGCGGTAGTCGTGGGCAGAAACCGTTCTGGGCTTTTGCGTATTGAAGGTCATCGTGTGATTCAAGTGAATCAAGAAGAACACCATTTCTATATTTCGGGATTGGTGCGTCGTGACGATATTAATGACCAAAACGAAATACCGTCGGCGCGCATTGCCGAGGCGGAAATGGAATTTACCGGCCGAGGCAGCCTAACCAACCAAGCGCGACAGGGTTGGTTTCATGGCGTTCTTGATGTGATCTGGCCCTTTTAGAGGTGGTTATGCGTTTCTTTGTCTTTGTGTTCGCCATTGTGATCTCGGTTCCGGCAGAAGGAGCTCGTCTCAAAGAGCTCGCCTCGTTTGAGGGCGTGCGAGCCAACCATCTCACTGGCTACGGTCTGGTCGTGGGCTTGAACGGGCAGGGTGATAACGACTCGGCACGATTTACCGTCAAGAGTTTGGCAGCACTCATGCAGCGTCAAGGCGTCAACGTCTCTGAACGGGAGATTCGTGTTAAAAATGTAGCCGCAGTGATGGTGACCACCAAATTACCCGCCTTTGCCCGTCCCGGGCAAAAGCTCGATGTTTCAGTCTCTTCAACGGGTAACGCGAAGAGTCTTCAGGGGGGAACCTTATTGCTGACGCGGCTCAAGGGCGCGGACGGTCGTGTCTATGCTTTGGTTCAGGGGCCCTTAACGATTGGTGGTTTTTCTCTGGGCGGCGGCGGCGGTGGGGGTAACCAAACGCAAAAGAATCACCCGACCGTAGGATCCATACCGGGCGGTGCCATTGTTGAGCGAGCGGCGCCACGGAGCTTGGCGTCAGGACAGCCCTTGCGAATTCAATTGCATCGCCCCGATTTTACCACCGCAGCGCGCGTCGCTAAGGTGATTAATGAAGCATTGGGTAGTCGCTCTGCTCGAGCGATGGACCCAGGGAGCATTCAGGTTCAGCTGCCTGAGCGTTTTGAGGGGCGACCCGTTGAGTTGATTGCAGGAATTGAAAATCTTCAGGTTCAAAAAGATGCCGTGGCTCGAGTGATTGTTAATGAACGCACGGGGACGATCGTCATGGGTGAAGGCGTTCGCATCAGCACAGTAGCGATCAGCCACGGGAATTTAGTGTTGCAGGTGGAAGCCGATCAAAAAGTAGTTCAACCCAATGCGTTTGCCGAGGGCGAAGTGCAGACTCAAACCAACCAGACGGTTACGGTCACAGAGCAAAGCAGTGGGCTTGCGGTGGTCAAACAAGGCGCCACGTTGGGACGGGTGGTACGTGCTTTGAATGCGCTCGGTGTGAGCACGCGCGATCTGATTGCTATTTTACAGGCGATGCGGACCGCAGGAGCGCTTGAGGCGGAGCTTGAGGTTCTATGAAGACGTCAATGTCTGATTTAGCGACTTATCAACGCGCTTCGGCGACGCAGACGCAGGCTGAAAATCAGTTAAAGGCGGGTGGTGTTGAAGCGGCTGCTAAGGCCTTTGAGGCGATGTTTATTAAGATGCTTCTCGATGCCATGCCGGAACCCGAGGACAGCGCAGTCTCTGGCGGTTTTGGTGGTGGTGTCTGGCGGGATATGTTGCATCAGGAGTATGCCGACCAGGCCGCTAAACAACAAGGTTTTGGCATCGCTGAAGCGATTGTTCGGCAAATGGGCGATCGACAACCTGTGACGCCGACGGAGCCTTTGACACCCATCCTCGGTGACCTAAGGCGCACCAGCGCGTTCGGTCCGCGTGTTCATCCGATCACCGGTGTTCATCATCATCACACCGGGGTCGATTATGCAGCGCCCACTGGAACACCCGTTCGCTCGGTACTCGATGCAGAAGTTGTTTTCGCAGGTCCAAAGGGTGGCTATGGTCAGCTGGTTGAATTAAGACATGCCGATGGAACGACCACTCGATACGCTCACTTGGATCGAATCGATGTCTCGCTCGGTCAGCGCCTTGCGCGTGGTGACCTCCTTGGAACGGTCGGTTCAACAGGCCAAAGTACGGGGCCGCACTTACATTTCGAAGTGCGTCAAGGCGGTCAACCTATTGATCCGGAGCCATTTTTGAGGGCACAAGGTGCTGGGTTGGCCGTGCGCTCAGCCGACTGAGCGACTAATTCGATAAAGATCTTGAGTCTTTGGACCGTTGTTTGGGCTGAGGCAAGACCAGTCGATCCTCTACGACCCTACAGGGTCGTGAATTAAAAACTAAAGCCGCCCGACAGATGCGTCGTAGAGCGGTGTGAACAGTCTTGCGCGAAGCCATGGAAGGCTAAGCGTAATGGGAGGAGGGGAAGATGAGTATCGACTCCTTAGGAAAAACCACCGGGGTGCCGAAGGCGGCTTCCGCGGTCGAGCGTAAAGAGGGGCTGGCTGCCCCGAAAGCGGTCGAGGGTGCATCAGCTTCGCGTGTAGATTTAAGCGTGAAGCGATTCGAAGGTGCAATCAAAGCAGCTACCAAAGAGTTGACTGCTTCGGATGAGGCTCGTCTCGACGCGCTTCGCCAACAGATTGCTTCCGGCGAATATGCCCTAAACCCAGCTGATATTGCGCGCTCGATCATGGAGGACCGTGCCTTTTTCTCATCGCTAAATAGCGATAAGGAGTAGGCTATGTCTGCGGCCGGTCAACTCGCGGCCCTGTTGGTTAAAGAAGAAGCCGCCCTGCGTCGTGGTGACGCAGAGGCGGTCTTTCTTTTGGCGGGTGAAAAAGAAGCCTTAATCATAGCTTTGCGCGATGATCCTCCGTCTGAGGATGTACTGAGCGAGCTGATCGCGAAGAATCGCACCAATGGCATGCTGGCGCGCAGCGGCTTAGCGTTACTCAATCAAGTCCTGGGAAATCCCAGTTCCTATGGGCAAGATGGTCAGTCGCGCTCGGGTCAGATTTTAAGTGAGAGCGCTTAGTCATGGCGATTCGCGGTTCATTTACGACGCTGAGTATTGGGCGAAATAGTCTGCTCGCTCATCGAACAGCGCTGGATTCAGTGGGTCACAATCTCGCGAATGCTGGTGTCGAAGGATATACTCGCCAGCGCGCTCATTATTCACCTTTACCGGGTAGCTCGAGCGCTATCGGTTCCTTGGGTAGTGGTGTTCGAATCGATACGATTCAACGCATGGGTCATAGCTTAGTTGAGCGCCGTTTAGATCAAGATGCCTCCGACCAAAATGAGGCGCAGGCTCGGCTCAACTTTCTTAGCCAAATTGAAGTGGTTTACACCGATGAATCTTGGGGTATTTCCACGGGTATGACCGCATTTTTCAATAGTTTTAGAGATCTGAGTCGCAACCCAGGATCGATGGTTCAGCGCGCCGAGGTCGTGGCGCGAGCTGGTGATCTATCCCGTCGATTTCAAACGGCGGCTGATCGCATTGAGTCCTTACGTTCGGATCTTGATGCTGAATTATCAGCTCATGCCTCCGAAATCACTCAGCTGTCTGCAACTGTTGCCGACTTAAATCGCGAGATTCTTGATATCGAATCCGAAGCTGGTGTTGCGAATGATTTGCGTGATCAGCGTCAGCGCGTTGTTCGTCGTATCGCTGAGTTGGTTCAGATTCGCTCACACACGGACGCTCAGGGTCATGTCATTGTGCAGATGAGCAGTGGTCATACACTGGTTTCGGGTCGTCGGTCGGGCATCTTAAGTACGCGTTCGAACCCAAACAATAATGGTTTAGCGTCAATTATCTACACCGATGCCGACGGGACGAAGCCTGCCGATGTGACCGATGCAGTGATCGGCGGGGAACTCGGTGGTAAGCTCAATGCTCGGGACCAAGTCACCAATCAGATCCTCAATCAACTCGACGGACTCGCTTTTTCCTTAGTCGAAGCGGTCAACAATCAGCATCGAGCAGGCTTTGGTTTGGCGGTTGGAGGAAACCCGCCGACCGATCAACAAAACTTCTTTAGCGCTCTTGCGGGTGTGCCGGGCGCTGCGCAGTCGATAGAAATTGATCCAGCAGTTCTTGCTGATGCGAGTTTGGTTGCCGCATCGTCGACCGCTAATGGTTCGCCTGGAAACAATGAAAATGCGCTAGCGCTTGCTGCAATCGAAGAGGCAACGGTGATCAATGGTAGCCGGCCTCACGATTATTGGTCGGATCAAGTTCGTCGTGTGGGTGATCAAGTGGCTCGGGCGAAACGCGACAGTGATAACTACGATGCACGCATGGAGCAAAGTACGGCACTTCGTGAAGCTTTGTCCGGTGTAAGTGTCGACGAAGAACTCGCCGAGCTCGTTAAGGTTCAAACCTCGTTTGAAGCATCAGCTAAGGTCATCACAACAGCCGATGAAATGCTTCAAGCCATTTTGAATATGAAGAGGTAAGTCATGGTTTTTAGAGTGACTCATAGCGCTTCGCATATTCGCCGAGTTGCAGCGATGAATCGCACGCTTGGCGCTATGGATCGAGTAGAGCGTCAGTTGAGCAGCGGGCGCCGGTTTGAGCGTCCCGGAGAAGATCCAGAAGCTGCAGCTCGAGTTTTGCGAATTGGACGAAAGCAAGGCGATATTAAGACCTACACCGCTAACGTGGAGGCAGGCCGCGGTATGCTGAGTCGGTCAGAGTCTGCGGTCGTTGCGTTGACAGGTGTGTTAAATTCTGCGCGTTCACTGGCGCTGAAAATGTCGGATAGCTTTTATGATGGGGAGCGGACGGGGCAGGTCAACCTTGCGAACGGTTTGATTGATTCGGCTTTGGATCTACTTAATACAACTTACGACGATATGTATGTCTTTGGTGGTCATCAAAATGGCCAACCGCCATATGAGTTAGACAATACCGGTGCTCCGCAATTCAATGGTGATGACGGCTTGATGGAGCTTGACGTATCCGATGGTGCACGGTCCGTTGTGACCATCGATGCTACGTTTCATTTCAATGGAAGTGGCGGCGGTGAAAACATCATGGAGTTGTTAGGGGAGTTACGAGACCAGATGGCGGCAGATAGTCAAGGCGGCGTCGCCGCGACGCTCGATCGATTTGAGACGGCTGTTGCGCAGTTGAGTCAGACCACATCGCAAATAGGAACCTTGTACCAACGGCTTGAGGTTCATGAGAACGTCAATGAGGTTCAAGATGTCGAGCTGGAGCGGTTGCGCAGCATCGTTGAAGATACCAATTATGCAGACGCAGCAGCGACCATGAGTCTGCGTCAGACCGCTTATCAGGCAAGTCTCGCGGCGACGTCCCGCGTGCAAGGGATAAGCCTTCTGAATTACATGCGTTGATCGGGTGTAGACCTTTAATCGTTTAACAGGTTAGCCCAGCGTCACACTTGAAGATGATAACGAAAAGACAATGCTCACTCTTAGTCGCCGAGAAGGCCACGCAATCCGTATCGGTGATTCAATTCGAATCGTCGTTTCCGAGATTCGTGGTAATACGGTGCGCATCGGTATTGAAGCACCAAGAGAGTTGCAGGTTTTTCGTGAAGAGTTATGGCTGAAGATTCAAGAGGAGAACCGTGCAGCTGCTGAAGGACCTGACCGCGAAGGGCTTGATGCCTTCTTGGATACTTTCAGCATAAGCAGCGCAGACGATGATCATGGCAGAAGCGGAACCGAAGATGAGTGAAACTCTTTGCTTTACCAATAATCGGTTGGGCGAAATTGAGGTTGAGTCCGATGCAATTCTGAATTTTCCTGCCGGGATTTTAGGTTTTTCCGAATGTCGTCGATTCGCTCTTTTGCCTCATCGACCAGGGACTCCATTCTTTTGGTTGGTACCGGTTGATCGGCAAGATATTGCTTTTGTGGTGGTCAATCCTGAGAACTTCTTCCCTGATTATTGCCCGAACCTGACTCAGGACCAGTTGGCACCGTTAGCACTCGAACCGAATCAGGACCACAGCTTAGGTATGCTCGTTGTGGTCAGCTTTCGTGAAGGCAAACCCACAGCCAATCTAAGAGCGCCATTAATTTTGGATTTACCCCACAGAAGAGCGGTGCAAGCGGTTCAAATCGGCCGTGAATTCGAGACACAAGCACCGCTTTTTCAGGCATCTAGCAAATAAATTAATATTTGGCCTAAACAGCGATCACAAGTGGGTCGTTGACTGGGGCGGAAGGCAAGGATGCTTTCCAGGCGGACACGGATGTCCATGGAGCCAACCCAATGTCTTTAGTCGTCCACCATAATGTGGCGGCGCGCTTTGCCCGTTTGCACCTGGATAGAGCCCAGGAAGCGATTCAAAGCAGCACCGATCGAATGAGCTCGGGATACCGGCTCAATCGAGCAGCAGACGACACCACTGCCTTTGCTATGTCCATGCGCTTTGGTTCCGATTTGGTCGGGCTTGAAACCGTCAATCGCAACGCTCGAAATGGGATGAACTTGATTGGTGCTATGGAAAGCACCAGCGGCGAGATCCTTCGTGTACTCAATCGGATGCGAGAGCTTGCGACCAAGAATGCGACGGAGACCATGACGCCTACGGATCGCACTGAGGCGCAGATTGAATTTGTGGCGTTGCAGGATGAAATTCAGCGTTTAGCTCAAACAACGCACATGAACCGAGTACAGGGGCTGGCAGTCTCCGACACGATGACCTTCCAGGTTGGTGCGGGCGGCGGCGCCGCTAACCAAGTGGTCTTGTCGTTGCGCTCGATGACGTTAAACGCTCTTTCTATTGGACCGGGTAACGCAGACATCAATCTCATGAGTCACGCTCAAGACGCCTTGAACAAGATTGACACGGCGTTGTCTCGTTTGAATACTCGTCGTTCGCAGATGGCCGCAACGTTTACACAACTCAATGCCGCATTTGAAGTGACTGCTGGTGATCGCGAGGCATTGCTCAATACATTAAACGTGATTCGTGATACGGATTATGCGGTGGAGTCGACCAACTTGGCGCAAAATCAAATCCGATCTCAGGCTGCCGTGAGCATTTTGAGTCAAGCCAACACGATTCCGCAGCTCGCGCTGCAGTTGTTGCAGGCATAGGGAGGCGATCATGGCAGGCTTTAGCGTAGGTGGATTGGCAACGGGTCTTGATACCAAGACGATGATTGCTCAGTTGCTTCAAGTCGAGCGATCAGCGCAGATTGGCCCAAAGCGGCGTAAAGCTGAGGCGGATCGGCGCGGGGCGGCTATGAATGATCTGATCAATCTGATGAAGGAAGTCCGTACCGCAGCTGAAGGAGTGGACACGGATACGGAAGCAGCAGCCGTAACAGCGACCAGTTCTGACACTGAAAAGTTCACGGTAAGCGGTGACGGCAACGCGTTGCCCGGAAATTACCAGTTAGCCATCGGCAGCCTAGCAAAGTCTCAAAAAGATATGGGCACGCTCGGTACGAGTCTTACCGATTCGGTGCAGGAAGGAACCTACTCCATACAAGTAGAGGGTGAGGATGCGGTCGATTTTGTGGTGGATGGAAACAACAACACGATTTCGGGTTTGATTACTGCTATTAACTCGTCCGACGCTAAGGTGACCGCCTCGACAATTTTCAATGGGACGAACTATACCCTCGTGCTTACGGCTGAAGAAAGCGGCAAGAATGTTGTCTACAGCGCTCGAGACGGAGCAGACTGGACTGATCTCGACGGTAATAAAAACGGCATTAGCACTTATCAACTAGCTGAAGATGCAAGTTTTATGATCGATGGGATCGCAATTACCAGCGATTCGAATGAGATCACTGATGCGGTGACTGGACTGACGATCAATCTGCTTGAAACTACGGAGTTTGATAAAGACGGGCCCACTGAATTCATAAACCTGGATGTTGCAGCTGACAGTACCAAGACGACAGATAACGTGGAGGCTCTCACTTCAGCAATTGGTAAAGTACTCTCAAATCTTAAAGATACGATGTCATCCAGTGAAGACAGCGCGGGCGTTCTTGCCTTTGATTCAACGGCGAGAATGCTGCGCGGATCAATTTCGGATGCTTTGATCAATCGCCAAACAGGCAACGACGGAACCTACAATTCGTTGACCATGATCGGAATCGGTCAGGATCGTTATGGGAACATATCCTTTGATAAGGATGAGTTTGCTGAAGCGCTTGCTAAAGACAAAGATGGCGTGATGAAGCTCATCACGGGTGAAGATGGGTTAGCCGATCGATTCAAAGATATGGCCGATGATTATACCTTTTCGGAAGGTTTCCTCACGATTCGAAAGACGATGTACACCGATCGCTCAAGCGATATTTCAAAGGCGATTGATCGCATGGAGGAGCGTGTTCAAGCTTATGGCGACCGCCTCAAGCGTCAATTCGCTAAACTTGAGCAGATGGTGTCAGGTCTCAATCAACAAAGCTCTGCTTTGAGTAATCTTCGCTAGGAGAGCATTCGATGATCCCTGCTAAACGAAATCCATATGCGAGCGCTCAGGTCAACTCGGCAAGTCCAGAACAAATTTTGGTCTTACTTTATGATGCTGCGCTACGGGACATCAAAGAGGCGATAGCAGCAATCAATGCTGGAGATCGCTCGCGCAAAGCCAAGGCGCTGGACCACGCGGTGAAGGTAGTCACTGAGTTGGCAAACAGTCTGCGCCCAGAGAAAGCGCCTGAAATTGCTGAGAACCTATCGAATTTATATGACTTTATGATCGATCGGATGATTCGATCGAATGCACAGAATGAAGATTTGGATTTGCAGGTGGTTTACAACCTTTTAGGCGAGCTTCGTGCTGCCTGGGTCGAAGCCATTCGCATTAATAGGACACAACGTAACCACGGGGCAGCAGGAGCTTAGCCCGCCCAGAAAACGCCGAGCAAGGATGCGACGCGTAGACCCATCAAGGAGGATAATGGTCATGCACAACAGCACATAGGGACTTACTCATCCCAAGCCCAACCCAGGTAGAGGGCTTCTAAACACCGCCTGGACAACCTTTGTTTCGTAATGCCTCAGTGGACCAATCTTGGACCGAACAGGCAGAATTTACTCTGAGCTCAGGGACGAGCTCTTTCAACTCGGCGGTCTTTGGAAAGAGTCCGCCGGCCATGTCAATCAAGGAGGATACCATGGCCATCACTGTACGCAGTAACCCGCAATCGATTTTCTCTCAAACCCGACTGACGCGCACCAGCCGCGCTTTGGAAAAGACGTTCAATCGCCTCTCTAGTGGCAGTCGAATCAACACCGCAGCCGATGATGCTGCAGGGTTGGCTATTTCGACCCGCCTTGAGCACCGCATTAAAGGTCAAGGCGCAGCCAAGCAAAATGCTCAAGAGGGTATTAGTTTCATTCAAACCCTTGAGGGCGGTGTCGAGCAGATTCTCGATATGTTGCACCGTCTACGCGAACTCGGTGTTCGTGCAGCTAATGAAACCTTAACGAATACGGATCGAGATGCTTTGGATCTCGAATTCCAGCAGTTGTTGACCGAGGTCGACCGTGTCGGTTTGGCAACGACTTTCAACGGTGGTCCCGATTTGCAGGGTTCACTGACCATGACCTTCCAGGTTGGTTTTTCCAATACCACCAATGATCGTGTGTCGTTGACTCAAACTTCGGGTCTTTCGCTAGACGCGTTGAACATTATTGGTGCGGATGTCCAATCGATTGGTAACGCAGCAAACGCTTTAGGTAACATTAGTTTGGCGCTGAGCCACTTGAATGCCTACCGCTCCCGACTCGGCGCAACTCAGAACCGGCTCGAGCGAGCCATTTCAAACCTTGAAGCTGATATCGAAAACGCAACGGCGGCAAACAGTCGAATTCGCGATGTCGACTTTGCCGAAGAGACCAGTAAGCTGACGAGACTTCAAATTCTAAGTCAAAGCGGAACAGCTGTACTGACACAAGCCAACGCCATGCCGCAGGCAGCGCTCGCCTTACTGGGCGGATGATCGGTGGGCTTATTATGAACAAAATAACGATCGCAAATAATCGAGGATCACCTGGGCGTGCACCACCTGCACGTAGCCGAGGACCAACCAACTACACTGAGTTTGTACGCCATTGGTTCTGGCATCTAGGTCGACGAAGCAAACGAACTTGGGGACGCCATCCATCGCGGGCCGGTCCCGTAAGCACCCGAGTGAGAACGCAACGTCAAAAAGCTCACTACTGGATTCCCCCGGAGCTTGCCGAAGCGGTGAATGCTCCGACCATCAGGAACCGTCATGGGCCGAACGCAACCAGGGATGGGCCGACTTCAGGTCGAGCCCCACCCCGATCAACGGGCCCTCCTTAGCTGGAGGGATTCCCTTGGAGGGAAACGGAAGGAAGAAGAGTTAATCGCTAAATTTTGGGGACAAGGAAGTCCCTATCGCCGGCTGATGAACCATTCATCAGCCACTAGCCATCAAGGAGGATATTATGGCTATTGTAGTTAGAAGTAATCCGCAGTCGGTCTTTGCTCAAGTTCGATTGAATCGTAACTCAAACGCATTGCAAGATACGTTTCAAAAGCTCTCGACGGGCTCGCGTATCAACAACGCAGGCGATGATGCCGCTGGGCTCGCAGTCTCGACACAGCTCGAGCACCGAATCCGTGGCCAGTCTGCTGCGAAGCAAAATGCGCTCGAAGGCATCAGCATGATCCAAACTGCTGAAGGCGGCGTCGAGCAGGTTCGGTCTATGCTCGATCGAATGCGTGAACTCGCTGTCCGATCCAGTAACGAAACTCTGAGTGCGTCGGATCGCTCGAATGCTCATCTCGAGTTTGTACAACTCAAGAATGAGATCACTCGAATCGGAAGTACCACATCGTACAACGGAAACAGCTTGTTGAGCATCACGTCAGTTTTGACCTTTCAGGTCGGATTTAACGATAATGCCAATGATCGTATCACTGCGACCCTCACGGGTAACTTCAGGGTCAGTGCAGCGAATAGTATCATCGCTTTGACCAATGCTGAGATTGATACGGCTGCTTCAGCTCAAGGTGCGCTCGATCTGATCGATAATGCCCTGAGTCGGTTGAATGCCTACCGATCAAAACTCGGGTCGGTACAGAATCGATTGGAGCGTGCGATCTCGAATCTTGAAGCAGATATTGAGAACGCTACGGCTTCGAATAGTCGAATTCGAGATGTGGATTTTGCGGAGGAGACATCCAAGATGACTCGTTTGCAGATCCTCATGCAAAGCGGCACGGCTGTGCTCACGCAAGCCAATGCCAGCCCTCAAGCCGCGTTGTCCCTTCTCGGGTAACGCAGCAAGCGGGATCAGCCATGAGGGTGCCTAGGGCTTCGGCCCTGGGCGCTCTCTTGGTTTTTTAATGTGATGGAATTTGAATAGGTTCAATGTGTATCGGAGCAATTCGGCCGTCTTTTTAGGACGTTGTCTTGACTTTGCTTGTGATGCCCCTCACACTCTTCCTGAAGATCCAACTGTCCCCAGGCGACTTAGGAGGTATTTTTCGATCACGATTTAGCGCTGGCGAGCGCTCTTTCAAGCCGGGCATACGCATCTGTTGAGCTTCAGCCCTATGGATCCTTGAAGACAACGAAACCATACAGAACGCTCTCAAAGGATATGAGAGCAAGCCATCCAAGGAGGAATCATGGCACTTGTAGTACGTAGTAACGTTCAGTCTGTTTTCGCTCAGAATCGCTTGAACGCAAGCCAGTCTCAGTTTGAAAACTCCCTCGCAAAGTTAGCTTCTGGTAGCCGCATCAATAAGGCTGCGGATGACGCTGCTGGTCTAGCCGTTTCGACTACGCTCGAACACCGCATTAAGGCTCAGTCGGCTGCACGCCAGAACGCCCAAGAAGGCATCAGCCTCATCCAAACCGCTGAAGGTGGCGTGGAGCAGGTTCGTTCGATGCTCGATCGTATGCGTGAACTCGCCGTTCGCTCGAGTAACGAAACGCTCAGCGCTTCAGATCGCTCCAACGCACACTTGGAATTTGATCAACTCAAAGATGAGATTGTTCGAATTTCAACGTCGACTTCCTACAACGGAAAGACGTTGTTGAATGCAAGTCTCATTGCCACATTCCAAGTGGGTCAGGATGATCAAGCGTCTAATCGTATTGAAGTGACGGTAACCGGTGACTTTTCGGTTAGTGGCGCGAACAGCATTATCAAGTTGACCAAAGCTGAAGTTGATACTGCCGCGTCGGCGCAGGCCGCACTTGATCTGATTGATAACGCGTTGAGTCGAGTCAACACGTATCGCTCGAAGCTGGGTTCGACTCAGAATCGACTTGAGCGTGCGATCTCGAACCTTGACGCTGATATCGAAAACGCAACCGCTGCAAACAGCCGCATCCGAGACGTCGATTTCGCGTCCGAAACGGCAGCGTTCACTCGGTCGCAGATCCTTATCCAGTCGGGTACAGCGATTTTGGCTCAGGCGAACAGTTCGCCGCAGGCTGCGCTGTCCTTGCTCGGTTAATTTGGTTGATGCGTAGCATTAGATGGAGGTGAATCATGGCTGATCCCGCAAGCCTCCAAGCTACACTGATGCCAAACCGTACTCCGCGCTTAGGACAGCCTGGTGCTGCTGAGTCAAAGAGTTCACGGGTAGCGTCACCACAACCCGTCGCATTGGATGCGTCGAGTAGTGGGGCTCTAGGGCCGGTGCAGTTGGAGCGCCTAAAGGTCGAAGTGGCTGAGGTTCGTGCCCAACTAGATCGTCATGGGGTAGATATCCATATGGAACCTCAAGACGGTTTAGATCCTGCGATCATCCGTTTGGTTGATCGCGAGACGGGTGAGACTGTCCGTCAAATCCCTCCCAAGGAGTGGCTCGAAATGAGACGCAACTTGATGGAAGGAAAAGGATTGGTTGTCTCGACCATAGCCTAAGGCTAAATATGGCGAATGAGGGCTCAGGGGCACGGTTCGTGCCCCTGGGTCTTTTTTTGTTCCTATGTCAAAGAGGTAACATGACACAGATAATGCCGAAAAATGACTATTTGTGCCGATTGCTGGAACTTAGTGATGCCATGCTAGCTGCCTTTAAGTCTGATGATGTCGATATGGCGAGCGCTCTTTATGAGGAGCGCGAACGATTCATGAACTCGGTGACTCCAAGTGACGAGCCAGCCCGTGACGGGTTGCTTGATCGGGTATTAGAACGCGATCAAGACGTCATAACCGCTGCCAACGTTCATCGCCAAAAGATGCTCGGTTCGGCCTCTCGTTTGAATGCGGTGCGAGGGTATTCGAGTGGTCTGCCGAGAAAACTTGATGGTGGCGATTGGGGAAGCGGCTAAAGGACGCCCTACGGGCGTGTCGATGCATGGGGTGGAGGTCCCCATGGAAGTCTTTTTCGATCAGCGTTCGATTGGTCAGGCAGTTGACGAAGCGTCGCTCAACCAACTCATCGATGTGCAGCAGCTCGACCTGGTAGTGTGCACTCGAATTGATGATGTCGACATTAATCTTGATGAGCTGTTTGCGCTTGACCAGTGGTCCGGTCAACGGCTCGATTTGTATACCTTCGATGGATGGGTTGACGAGGCTGGTCAACGCGTCGCCGCCATTTTGGAAGCCTTGCCAAAGCAAGCGGTCGCGGTGGCAACCATGATCAGTCATAAAGGTCCGATCGAGTTGCTCGACGAGTTGATGCTTGTGCCCAAGGAAATCTTGTCCGAGCTGGTTCAAGTCAAGGAGCATTTAGGCAAAGACCTTGAGCAGGTTATTGATGAACTCTCAGCACTTGCTATCGGCGCAGAAAATGTCGTGACCTTGGCCATTCGCGATAAGGACTTTATTCGAGTCGCTGATGCCTTACGTTATGAATGGACTCTGCTGCTCAATGGTTTGTTGGGTTTTCTTGTTCCTGAAACTGAAGCGAACCTAAAAGCCTTTGAAGCTGGACCCGAGTTGTCGGGTAGTGAGCTGTACGAACTCAATCTTGAAGCATTAAATAAACGCTATCCGATGATTGTATCGCAAATTAAGGCGGCTTGGGAGGGGCGAGACCAGGAGCGCTATCAAATTGATGAGGGACCTGTGGGCCTTCGTGCGCCGCGTGTTAATAATCAGCGCATGTGGTCGGTGATTGCACCCTTTGCGGATGCTGAGCGAATCGCGACAGGTCACATTGGTGATTCGAATCATTACCAATGGGATTGTGCTGGTACATGGGGTCTTTCTGGACCGATAGCCTTCGATATTTTGAACAATGAAATGAAGGACCGACCCCAGATTTTTGTGCGGCCTGATCTCGAAGCTTTTGCTGCTGAATTACATTGCGCTGACTGGCGAGAGTTACTTGAAGCGGAACATACCGGCGTGTGTTTTTCGGTTGATGAGTTTCGTTGGACGTTACGCAGTTGTTTTGTCCATAAGGACCGAATTCGACGACTCAGTAGCCCGAATTTATTGGCGGTAGATCCTGCTCTGTACACGGAACTCCACGAACAAAGTGGCCACACAGAACTATCCCTTAATATGGAAAGTCATACGGGATTGAGTCGAGGGCGTCAGTGGGCTTCGAACTCACTCGAAAATGTAGCGACGCTGCTGCCTGAACCTGATGCGCGCAAGCTCCAAGGTATGTGCGAGGGGATGCCTGGGCTTTTAGTTGCGCCAGGTCCGAGCTTGAAAAAGAACATTCATCTGATCCCTGAGTTCGCCAAGAAAGGTGTTGTAGTTGGAGTCAGCCATGTCCTTGGTAAACTGCAAAAAATGGGTGTCGATCCTGAGTTGATTGTGGCCATTGAAGCGAACGATATTTCAAGTCATTTCGAGGACACTGTACCCGAGCGTACATCACTCTTTATTCATGAATCAACGCATCCGAATGTTGTCGATCAGCCGGTGGCACAGCGTTGGGTTGTCCATGACAGTGAAATAGGGCGACGCCTCAAAGGCGACGAGAGCCTCAAGAGTATTGATATGGTGGCATCAAGTTGTACGCATGTGGCAATGTGGGCACTCAAGGAGCTTGGCTGTGATCCGATCGTATTTGTGGGTCTTGATCTCGCTTTGGAGGATGGCAAGCAATACTCTGAAGGATGCGAAGGTTGGACGCCGACTCAGCAGACTTTAGAGATCGATGGTTATCATGGCGATAAGGTGCAAACACTCTCTCAGTATAATGTTTTTCGTGATCAGTTTGAACTCTGTTTGACGCACCATTTGTTTCAGGGGCGCCAATACATCAACGCCACCGAAGGCGGTGCAAAGATTCATGGTACCGATCAGTATTCACTTGCCGAGGTAATCGAGCAATTGGCGCAACGCCCAAAGAAACAACGGAGCGGGCCCTTTGTTGCAGATTCTGATGATCTTCCAAGTGTTGATTGGTCCAAAGCCGTCGAATCTCTTGAAGCGAGCGCACAAGATTTAGCAGAGGCTGAATTGAGCGCTCGGCGCGGTTTAGAGTCGGCAAAAAATGCAATAAAGTGCTTTAAAGCTGGCGATGAAGCAGGCGTTCACCGGCGAGGGCGGGCAGCGTCTAAGCGCGCTCGGCGAGCCAATGAGGTGCTGACCAACGACCATATTCTCAATGGTCGCTGGATGGCCGAGCAAAATAAGAGATCACGACGTCTTGAGCGAGAAGCGGCTTATCTTGAAGACGATCCAAATGCTGTCATGAAACATAATTTAAACCATTATCAACAACTTCTGGCTTCGATCGAGGAAGCGGCACAAAGTTTACGGCCGCTTTATGAAAATGCTGCCAAAAAAATTCGGGAGCGAAAGCATGTTTGATCAAGCCTCATTGTTAATTACTGGAGGTACCGGGAGTTTAGGAAACGCACTGACTCGTTACCTACTCGACCATACGAACCTTCGCCGAGTGATCATCTACAGCCGCGATGAGCTCAAACAACACGAGATGCGACAGCGCTTCAATAATGATCCACGCTTGCGCTTCTTTATCGGTAATGTGCGTGATTTGGATCGGCTTCGTCGAGCTTTTACTGGTGTTGATTACGTGATTCATGCAGCGGCACTCAAACAGGTTCCTGCCGCTGAATACAACCCCTTTGAGTGTATCAAAACGAACGTGCTTGGTGGTCAAAATGTGATCGAAGCAGCGCTTGATTGTGGCATCAAGAAGCTGGTTGCTTTGTCGACGGATAAAGCGTGCAACCCAATCAATCTTTATGGTGCGACGAAACTGTGTTCGGATAAGCTCTTTGTTGCCGGTAATGCCTATGCTGGCGGGTCAGGAACGAAGTTCGCTGTCGTGCGTTATGGCAATGTGTCAGGCTCACGTGGATCAGTTGTGCCGCTGTTCAAGCGCTTAGCTCAAGAAGGTGGCGAGGTGACCATCACCGATGAGCGAATGACTCGATTTTGGATTACGATCGAAACGGCGGTGCAGTTGGTCATGGACAGCTTTGAGCATATGGAAGGCGGCGAAATATTTGTTCCCAAGATTCCATCGATGCGCATCACCGATCTGGCTAAGGCATTGTGTCCAGGCCAGCCCGTTCGAGTGATTGGTATTCGCCCGGGGGAGAAATTGCATGAGGCGATGATCGGTGAAGATGATAGCCGCTCGGTTATTGATATGGGACCTCGTTATGCCATTGTACCTGAGTTTGAGTGGTACAACTCACGCCGTGATCGCGGCGATTCGGTACCCGACGGATTCTGCTACACATCGGACAAAAATGATCAGTGGCTAAGTGTTGATGAACTGAAGCGGTTATCGGGACTATGATTCCCTACGGCCGGCACGATTTACGTCCTGCGGATCATCAAGCGGTTCTTGAGGTTCTTGAGTCCGGTTGGCTAACCGGCGGTCCCGCTGTGCAAGCGTTTGAGCAGGATTTGGCGTCGGTATGCGCGGCGCCCCGAGTGGTGACTTGCTCAAATGGTACCACGGCGTTGCATTTGGTTGCGGAGGCGATCGATGCACCCCCAGGGGCATGGTGGATTTGTACCCCGAGTACGTTTGTTGCAAGTATTCAAGCTGGTATTTATTCCGGATATCGGCCGGTCTTTGTTGATGCAGATCCGGAGACAGGCTTAATCTGCTTGGAGTCTCTGGCTGGCCTACTTGAAGCCGCACGAGATCATGAGGCGGTGGTCGCCGCTGTCGTTGCGGTTGATCTTAATGGGCACTGTGTTTCGATCAACGATTTGGCCGATTTGCTCGATCTTTATGCCGTGCCGATTGTGCGTGATGCGGCTCATAGCTTGGGCGCTGTTGACGCAGACGGTTTAGCCGTTGGTGGTAATGATCGTGTTCTGGCCACGGCGCTAAGCTTTCATCCGGTGAAGCTGATCGCTGCTGGAGAGGGCGGCGCGCTCGTGGGCCATGATGACGAGTTTATGGATCGCGTGAAGCATTTGAGAAGTCATGCTATGACTCGACAGCCGGGTACACCGAGTGATTATCGAGTCGATGCAGTTGGGTTCAATTATAGACTCTCTGATCTCCATGCTGCACTTGGCCGCAGTCAACTGGCCAGGATTGAAGACAAACTAGAGAAGCGCCGAGCACTTGCTGCAGTCTATCAAGAGGAGTTCAGTGCTGTCGCTGATCTACGCATGGTCTTACCGAGTGAGGGGACCTTGTCAGCTTGGCATTTAATGAGCGTATTGGTCGATCCTGAGCGCCGTTGGGACCTTATTGCGGCGCTGCGAGACGCCGGTATTGGTGCTGCTCATCATTATCCAGCCGCTCATTTACAGCCCGTTTATTCGGAGTTGCTTCCAGGGTTAGAAGGCACCTGCCCCGGCGCCGAAGCATATTGTGCATCACAAATTACGCTTCCTTTATTTGAGCAACTGACGCCTCAAGAGGTTAAGCGGGTTACGCAAACCCTAAAAAATCTGTTGTAATCACGAGAGACCCGTAGGGTCGAATCAGCTTTTCGGGTTGAAAGGGAGTCGTGCATGAGCCATGCACGATCGTGGAGCGATAGCGCATGAGCAACTCAGTTTTGCAAGTTGGTGACCGAGTGGTGGTGGTACCTCGCTCTGGAAGCATGGCAAGCGTTCAAATATCTGGGCGCGTTCTCGCTGCTAAAGGGACTGATGCGCTGCGTGTGTCGTGGGACCTTGATGGTCGTAACCCTTTTGAAAAGGGCGATGAGTTTCTCGTGATCGGACGAGATATTCGTCGGCGCGGCATGTTCATGAGCGGCGACGCCACGAGCGCCAACTTGGTCTTGCGTGAAGCCGCAGGTGATGGTCGCTCGAATCGCCGCTTCGCCCGGGTCGAAAGCCTGTTGAAATTCTCTTGGCGCAGCGTTCATCCCGGTGAGGTGGATGCCCTTGAGTTTAAAGTACGTGATGCCGTGGGTATGCGTCAGCGCGTCAGCGCCGAAAATGTCGCAGCGCCCAAGACCCAGCTGGGTGATTACCTTGAGAAGCGCCTGGGTGTTTTAGAGGAGTTGATGCGTCAAATTCTGGAACGCCTTGAGGTCAATGACCCTGCAGGGTCAGAGCTGACCGAAGGCCTTTGCGATTTGAGCGGTTCGGGTATGGTGTTCCCGATTGATCATGGGCACTATCGAATAGCGGTTGCGTTTACAGCGATTAGTCCTGTGGATCAGGAATCGATTGTCCGTTACAATTTTCATGTTGAACGCTCCCGGCGTCGCAAAGCCGTTGAGGGTGAAGGTCAGCATATTGAGTTTAGCGGCGAAATGCCTGCTTTGACTCTGTCTGAGAAGAAGGATTTGGCACGTTGTCCGGTACAGGTGGGTGATTTCGTTGAGATTTCGCTGACACTGCCTCTTGAGGTTCCAGCAGAGATTCGGGTGGTTGCCCGCGTGGTCCGTTTGGAATCGGGTCATCGTGACTGATCAATCGAGAAGTTAAACGCTTATGAAACTTGATCATTTGGGCATCGCAGTGCCCGACCTTGATGCAGCGCTTGAGTTTTGGCGCGACGCGCTAGGGTTAGAACTCGTGGATGTTGAGGTGGTTGAGTCCGAAGGGGTCCGAACCGCCTTTTTGCCGGTGGGTGATGCGAGTATTGAACTGCTTGAACCCATCGATGAGACAGGAGTGATCGCTCGTCATATCGAGCGTCGAGGTCCTGGTCTTCACCATATTTGTATGAAGGTCGATGGTCTGCAATCGCATTTGAATCAGCTTAATGCCGCTGGCGTGCAGTTGGTGGATCATCAACCGCGCCCCGGTGCGCATGGCAAGAGCGTTGCGTTTATTCACCCGAAGTCTGCGGGTGGTGTGTTGTTGGAATTGGCCGAGCCTGGAGAGAAGGCATGAGTCGTTGGACGAGTTTGTTTGTACTGTTGTTGGCTGTTCCTGCCTATGCCCAAGAGGTCAAGGCGCCAACTCAACAGCCCCCTGCTAAGCCCGCCGCTGCAACGGACGAGAAATCGGAAGCTGAGCCGAGCGAAGAGTCACCGAAAGAAGCGGTTGAGTCAGAAACCAAGAACAAGCCCGAGCCGCAACAGGCCGAGGTCGACCTTGAGCGGCTCAAATCACAACTCAAGCTTGAACTGCTTGAGGAACTTTCTGCGGGTCGTAGTCAAGGGCTTGGTGTTCCTGCCGATTGGGAAGAAAAGACGCTCAAAGAGGAAATCAAGCCGGCTTTACGAACCTTTGAGCTCAAGGGTTATTTTAGAACGCGTATGGACTACATGCGCAACCTTGACTTAGGCACAGCCCAGTTCAACCGAACTCGTGGCGGTTGGGATGGTTCCTCAAACGTTCCTCCTGCTTTATTTTGGCAAAGTGGCGATACTTCCGAGTTGTCCTCGGCGAATATGCGTTTTCGTTTAGATCCAACACTCAACCTGAGCGAGACGGTTCAGATTCATAGTCGTATCGATGTTTTTGATAATGTGATGCTCGGCGCAACGCCGGATTCATTTCCTGGCTTGATTGAAAACCCGTCGTCTCCGTTGTCTTTGTTCTCAGCCTCGTCCAATCCGCCTCAAGCGGGTGTTAATGGACCTTGGAGCAGTTTAGCGATCAAGCGTGTTTACGGTGATGTTTTGCTTCCTGTCGGTCGTTTGCGCTTTGGTCGTATGGGGTCGAACTTTGGTTTGGGCGTGCTCTCAAATTCGGGCGATGGCGACCAGGATGATGCCGGTGACAACGCCGATCGAATCATGTTCTTGACCAAGCTGAGCGGTCATATTGTCGGCCTGGGTTGGGACTTCGCTGCCGAGGGACCATTTGGCGCTGGCGGCGGCAACGGCGCTTCTCAGCCCTACCGCACGGGTGAAGGCCGTCAGCTTTATGATCTGGCGCAGCGCGATGATGTAGATCAATACGTAGCAGTGGTTGCCAAGGCGGATCGCGGCGAAGCCATGAAGCGTCTTCTAGCCGAGGGTAAAACCAGCACCAACTATGGTGCCTACGTTGTCTATCGCAGCCAAGCTTATGATTTCCCGACGGAGTGGTACGGTAGCAATTACTCGGGTTCTTTTCCGAGTCAGGACCCCACGGTTGATGGGGGTAACTCACCGCGCGGGGCGTTGCGCCGTGATGCCCAGGCAACAATTGCTAGTCTTTGGTTTCGGCGCCAAAACAATCGGTATCGCATCGAGGCTGAAGCGGTCACCATTCAGGGTATGGTTGGATCGTTCGCAACGAAAGCCGAAGATGTCGGAAACCCTGCGGTCGAAGCTATTGAGATCTCACAGTTCGGTGCTGCGCTTGAGACCGATTATAAGTTAGCGAAAGATAAGCTCGTGGTCGGGCTGAACGCAGGCTACGCCAGCGGCGATGATTACCCGCGCTGGGGGCTCCGCCCGGGAACTGGCCAGGTCGCTGCCGGAGACCGTGAGACGGGCGACACTCGTCAGTTTGGTTGCCCCGTGGGCAACGAAACCAATACGGCAAACCCTTGTTCGGACGCGCTGGATAAAAACATCACCAATTTTCGCTTTGACCCCTCATATCGTGTGGACCAAATCCTCTTTCGTGAGGTGATTGGTGGCATCACCGATGCTTGGTATGTCAAGCCGCACTTGAGTTATGCACTCAATTCGGCAGCCAAACTCAAAGCCGCTGCGGTTTATGGTCAGGCGATTCACGCTGAAAGTACGCCGGGCGGTGAAACACCCTTAGGTTTAGAGTTTGATCTTGGTTTTGATATGCAGCTCAAAAATCGCCTAGGCTTTGCTTTGGATTATGCCTTGCTCTTTCCGCTTGGCGGTTTGAACTATGCCGTTCCGCAGGGTGCGACGGTCAGCGCTGGCACTGCGCAGCGACTGATGGGTACCTTGATGCTGCGCTTTTGATTCGGGGCGTCTAGCGTGAGTCAATACAGTTGGGGCGGTCGTTTTGCCGAAGGTATGGATGCTTTGGTGGCGCGCTTTAATGCCTCGGTTCGCTTCGATCAGCGGCTAGCCAAACATGACATTTTGGGCTCGCTCGCTCACGCTCGCATGCTCTGCGCACAAGGCCTCCTTAGCGCAGAAGAACTCCGTTCTATTGAGGTTGGTCTCACACGTATTCAAGAGCGTATTGACGCTGGTGATTTTGCTTGGAGCGATGCGCTCGAAGATGTGCACATGAACATTGAAGCAGAGCTGGTGGAAACGATCGGCGCAGCGGGTAAAAAATTACACACGGCTCGCTCTCGCAATGATCAAGTGGCTACCGATATGCGCTTGTGGATCAATGAGGTAGGCGCTGAGCTGATTGCTTCGTTGGTCGCGCTGCGCTCAGCGTTGATCGAGCAGGCTCAAGCGCATCAGGATTTTATTTTACCTGGCTATACGCATCTGCAACGGGCTCAACCCGTTCGGCTGAGTCATCATCTGCTCGCCCATGAGGCGCATCTTGCGCGTGATACACAACGCATTGCTGATGCGATACGTCGTCAGAACTATTCGCCGCTTGGAAGCGGCGCGCTTGCGGGCACGCCGCACGCGATTGATCGTCAGCATGTGGCTGAGCAGCTCGGGTTTGATGGTGTCACCACCAACAGCCTCGATGCGGTGGGTGCGCGCGATCATATGCTTGAGTTACTGGCAGCGTGCGCCATCGCCCAGATCGGCTTGAGTCGCTTAGCCGAAGAACTCGTGTTGTGGTCGAGTCAGGAGTTTGCGTTTTGTACGTTGTCGGACGCTTATTGTACGGGCTCTTCGATGATGCCGCAGAAAAAGAACCCCGATATGCCGGAGTTGGTGCGCGGTAAAGCCGGACGAGTACTGGGTGATTTTGTGGCGCTTGCTACCGTCGTTAAAGGTTTACCGCTCGCGTACAATAAAGATTTACAAGAAGACAAAGAACCTTTGTTCGATGCGGTGGATACGCTTCGTGATTGTGCCACGGTGATGACTGGAACGGTCGCTACGGCAACCTTTCATCGACAGCGTATGGAAGATGCCTTGCGCGATGGCTATGTCGAAGCGACTGAGCTGGCTGATCTGTTGGTGGAACAGGGTGTTGCCTTTCGCGAAGCGCATCATCGTGTCGGTGACCTTGTTGGTGAGTTAGCAAAAAATGGTCAGCGTTTGATCGATACCACGGATGACCAGATTCATCACCATTTGAAACTCGACGCTGACGTTGTGCGCGCTCGCTTTGATCTCGAAGCGATGATCGATCGCAGACAACAACCGGGCAGCCCAGCCAAGGATTACGTTGCACAGGCGTTGGTTGCGGCAAAGAAGCGCTTGGAGCGATCGCTGTGAAGTCTGTCGTATTATTGATTTTTATCGTGGTGGGTTGCGGGGTTAAAGGTCCACCGCTACCACCGGTTGGTGCGTCGCCAGTTTCTAAACAGCCTGGGGAGAGCCGCAGTGTTGAACGCAAACAGCCTTGAGGGCACCTACACCGCTTTAATTACTCCTTTTACCGAGGACGGTCAGATTGATTTCCAAGCGTTTTCATCGCTTGTTGAGCGTCAGATCGAGGCGGGTATTGATGGGCTGGTACCTTGCGGAACGACCGGCGAAGCAGCCACTATGGAGCCGGCTGAACAAGCGGCATTAATCGCTGTTTGCGTCGAAGTCGCCGCTGGCCGCGTGCCAGTGATCGCTGGTGTCGGTTCAATGAGCACGCTTGAGAGTGCGACCTTGGCACAAGCAGCTTGTGCAGCGGGCGTTGACGGGCTGTTGTTGGTGACGCCGCCTTATAATAAGCCGCCTCAAGCGGGCTTGATTGCGCACTTTAAAGCCGTCGCACAAGCAGCTCAGGATCGTCCGATCATTTTCTACAATGTACCCGGTCGCACCGCTTATGATGCAGGACTCGATGATTTGATTGCGGTGTCTCAAGCTGTTCCAAGCGTGATCGGGGTCAAAGAAGCGACGGGTGATATCGAGCGAGCGACTCAACTCAACGAGCATTTTGGTGATCGCTTGGCGCTGCTCAGTGGCGACGATTTTAGCCTTTTGCCCTTTTATTCCGTGGGGGGGCGCGGTGCGGTGTCCGTGGTGAGCAACATTGTACCGAAAACTACGGGGTCGATTTACCGTCATGCGCAAGCGGGTGATTGGGATCAGGCTCGACGTGCCTTTGCGGCTATCCGTCCATTAACTCGTCAGTTGTTTGCAACCACTAATCCGATCCCCGTTAAAATGGCGGCGGCGCTGATGGGTTGGTGTTCGCCGTACTTTCGGTTGCCTTTGGTTCCGCTTGACGGTTCGCCGCTCGAGCAGCTGCAGCAAGCCCTCCATGCGTGCGAGGAGCTTCGATGATCCGTCTTGCTCTTCATGGTGCCTCGGGGCGTATGGGTAAGGCGGTCGAAGGTCTCTTGGACGGTCGCTTTGCAGTGGTCGCTCGTTTGGACGCAGACAGCTCGGAGGCCGATTACCAAGCGGCGCTGAGCGCTTCTGATTTGGTTATCGATTTTAGCACCGCTTCCGCCATGGATAAGTTGTGTTCTGCGCTTGAGTCTGAGCCCCGAGCGCTGGTTTCTGGGACGACGGGAATGACCGATGTGCACATGCGACGCTTACGTGCTCTGGCTGAACGGGTGCCGGTGCTCTGGGCGTCGAATATGAGCTTAGGCGTGACGGTACTCAAAACGCTTGTCGCTCAGGCTTCTAGGCAGCTGGCTGAATGGGACCTCGAATTGGTTGAAACGCATCACCGTCACAAGGTGGATGCCCCTTCTGGAACAGCGCTTACTTTAGCTGAAGTGGCGGCGAATGAGCGCCCGGGAAGCACAATTGTTTGTGGTCGCGAGGGTGAAGGGCGCAGGCATCCTGGTCAGATTGGGATTCAAGCCATGCGCGGCGGTTCGGTGGTTGGGCATCATGAGGCGCATTTCTTTGGTCAAGCCGAGCAGATCACCATCGCTCATCGCGCCGAAAGTCGAGATCAGTTCGCAAGCGGCGCGCTGCGGGCAGCCTATTGGCTTTCTGGTCGGCCTGCGGGCTGGTATGAGCTTGAGCAGGTTTTGGGTTTATGAGCGGTATCTTTTTGGGGCTTGGTGGAAATCTCGGGTCGGTAGCTGAAACCTTTGGTGCTGCGCTTGAGCATTTTGAGCAGTCGGGTTGGTTTCGTGTGGTTCGCAGCAGTCGGTTGTGGCGTTCGCCATCGTGGGGCTTTGAAGGTCCTGACTTTCTCAACGCCGTTGTGGAGATCCAAACGACTCATGCACCGCATGATTTACTCAACGCGCTGCTGGCTTACGAAATCCAGTGCGGGCGCGTGCGCGGTGAGAGCATGGGAAGCCGGCCGATTGATTTGGACCTTTTGGCGTGGGCGGATCAAGTGATTGATGAGCCCGGTTTGACCTTGCCCCACCCGGGAACACCGAGCCGTCGCTTTGTCCTTGAGCCGCTGCATGACTTGGCGCCTGAGCTCAACCTGATGCTCTCGGAGAGTGTAGAGCGCTTGGTTCTTAAAGCTCGGCTCATCGACCCGAACGTCTCGGTCATACCGGACAGCGACGACTGGCTCAGTTGGTCCACCTTAGACCTTGAGCGAAGAGCCTCTTAGTCGCAGCCTTGCCACGCAGGTTCATTCGCCTGAGCGCTGCAGACTTCGGACATCTCGTCGCAGTTGGCGCTTTGGCACTGACCGTCTTGGTCGCAGCTTTCTCCGTCTGCTTTCTTGGCGGTGCATTGGCGAGATTCGTAATCGCAGAACGCGGTGGTGACGCAAGCGGTGAGCATGAGGTTTTGCTCTGCGCCCTCAAAGCAGTTTTCGCCGACCGCTTTGGGAGCGGTGCATTGTGTGGTGGAGCCGTTCGTACTGATCGGACAGACCAGATCGCCCTCACACATCACGCCGTTGGAACCGCAATCGGCCCCGGCTGAGCTGGTGAAGCTGGCTTCGGTGCAGGTACCCTCGATACACAAGAGATTTGCTGCCATATTGCATCCACCAAAGACGTCCGTAGGTCCATCGCTTTCGCAGGTTGAACCTACACCTCCAGATTCACTTGCTGCTTGGCAGATGTCGTCATCGTCGCATTCAAGACCCTCTGCACAATTGGCCTGGGCGCAGGACTCACCTTGATTGGCATCGGGTATGATCGGGTTGACTTCGCAGACACCACATTGGTTGTTGCTTGCGCTGCAGGATCCTACGCCATCGCCGTCGAGGCATTCTTCATCAATGAAGCATCCTCCGCCTTGCTCGACCGTGCCGGTAAAAATTTGATCGCAGGCATCTGCATTCAAATCTCCACTGCACGAGAGGTTATTAATTTCTTGCAGGCACGCTGAGAAGGTGTCCGAGACAAAGACTACACGGTCGGCTTCAATCGCATCCTTGATGCGATCAATGCCACCTCCGGGTGCAAGGATCATCGATTGGCATGCTGTGTCATCCATCGCTTCAGCACCGAGGCTGCGTAGCCACGACCGCATCGCACGTGACGAGTTGCACCGAGCGAAGTAGCCGCAATAACTGTCGGCAATGGCCTGTGCAATTTCCGACGGGGTGCTTGGCGTCACGCCGTTACCGCCGCCGCCACCTCCGCCGCCACCGCCACCGCCGCTCGGCGTTGGTGGGCCGCAGGCGATGGATGAGAGACCGAACAAAGCAATAATGAGTAGGCGCGCCATGTGAAGACTCCTCGATGTGGAGTGTGCATAAGGCGCGCAACGGGCTGGGACAACCCGGCTTCGTTAGTTTCTGTTTTAGCGCAGCGTGCCGTGCTTGGCGCGAAACGAATCGTAATCGCCGGGGTAATCGACCAAGCCTTTCGAGGTCAGCGCCCAGATCCTGGTGGCGAAGGCGCTGATCAGGTCTTGGTTGTGCGTGGCAACCAAACAGGTGCCTTTGAATGCCGCCAAGCCTTCGCCGAGCGCGCTGATGCTCTCTAGGTCGAGGTGATTGGTGGGTTCATCCAGAAACAGCAGGTTGTGTTGCAGCAGCATCAGCTCTGAAAAGAGTAAACGCGCACGCTCTCCACCGCTCAGATGGTCTGTCTTTTTAAAGCATTCTTCGCGACCAAAGAGCATCTGACCTAAATAACCGCGCACCGCCTCTTGGCTCTCTGCTGGGCGCTTGTTGTGCAGCCATTCAAGCAGGCTCGAGCCTGGCTCAATGGCGCCAAAGTTGTCTTGAGCATAAAAGCCGTAGTCGACGTTGTGACCATGAGTGATGCTCCCAGAGCCCGGAGCGAGCTGCCCAGCGACCAAGTTCAGCAGCGCGGTTTTGCCGCTACCTGAAGGTCCAACTACAGCGATACGTTCATTGCGTCCGATGTGCAGATTCGATTGGTTGAGTACGGTCAAAGCCGGCTCGTGGGGTCCACGTTTTGGAAAGGCGAGGGTTGCGTCTTCAATGCGCACAACATCTTTGCCCGGTTGCTGCTCGACTTTAAACCGAATGAAAGGTTTTTGGATGTTTGATTTCTTGAGTTCGGTGGGCGTGAGCTTGGCAACTTGTCGTTCTCGACTCTTGACTTGGCTGGCACGTGACCCGGCACGAAAGCGCTGAATGAAGTCATTGAGCTGGGCAATTTTCTCTAAGCGCTGCTCTTGGTCGGCTTCGACGCGTCCCCGCACCGCCATCTTGGCTTCGACCATATCGTCATAGTTACCCGGATAAGGAATGATGGTTTCGTAGTCGATATCAGCGATGTGCGTACACACCTCATTGAGGAAGTGTCGGTCGTGACTGATCAGGATCAAGCTGCCTTGATAGCGGCATAAAAATCGCTTGAGCCAATCGATACAATCGAGGTCCAAATGGTTGGTTGGCTCATCGAGAAGAAGGACTTGAGGGTCGCCAAACAACGCCTGGGCGAGCAGCGCGCGCACTTTGATCGATGCGGGCAGCTCGGACATCATCGAATAATGCAGTTGGTCGCTGATCCCTAAACCGGCAAGCAGTTCACCGGCGTGGACTTCGGCCATGTAGCCATCTTCTTCGGCCACCACCATTTCGAGCTCGGCGAGACGCTCACCATCGGCCTCGGTCAGGTTTTCACCTTTGGCATAGAGCATCTCTTTTTCTTGGTTCACCGCCCACAGACGAGTATTGCCTTGGATCACCGTATCCATGACCGTGAATTCATCAAATGCGTGTTGGTCCTGACGTAAGATACCGACTTTATCAGGTAAGCCGATACGTCCCGAATCAGCGGCTTCCTCGCCGGTTAGGATGCGCATAAACGTCGATTTCCCGGCCCCGTTCGGGCCGGTCAGGCCGTAGCGTCGTCCGGGTGAAAAGGTCATGTTGACCTTTTCAAATAAAGTGGTGGCACCGAAGCCTTTGCTGACATCGTTTAAGTTGATCATCGAGCAACTCCCAAGAGCGTTTTCGGGAGGCGCCTAGCAAACCCTAAGCCGGCTTACCATGAACAATTCTTCATTGGATGCGGCCCAATGTTTTCAGTTGCGGCGAAACGGCGTTACGATAGCGCCCGAGCTTAGCGTACTCGAGGAGGCCTTATGTTGCGCGCCGTGTTGGTTTTGAGTTTGTGTGCGTGCGCCACACCACAGATTAAAAAAGCGGTTCCGGGTTTATCGAGTCGGACCTTATTGATCAACGGTATGCCTTTATCCATCACGCTCAATGAGCCGACGTTGAGCCAAGATTCGGTGGACCGGCTTTTTGATAAGATTCAAAAAGAAGCTCGAAAGATTGATAACACGTTCTTTGCGACGGGTTCGCTTGAGTTGATTAATAATCAACTGGCAAAGAGTAAGGGCCCCATCAGTATTCATCCAATGACCGGTCGGATGATCGCTGATGCAATGCGAGGCTATGAGCTTACGGGCGGCGTCTTTGATCCGACGGTGGGGCCAATCGTTCGGGCGTGGATCGAAATGCGCGGCGAGCAACCGGCGCCCGCTGCTATTCGCGAAGCGCTCAACCGAGTAGGGTCAGAGAAACTGATTTTGAGTGCGGACTATAAAACCTTGCGTACTCGAGTGGCGGGTATGCGCCTTGAGCCGGGGGGCTTACGCGACGGGTGGGTAGTCAAGCACATCGCTGCCGTTCTCGCTTCTCATCGTCTGGTCAACTACCTGATCAATTTTCGTGGCGCGTGCTGGTATGGTTCAGGCGTTGGTCCGAACGACCAACCTTGGCGCGTGCTCGTCAATGATCACAACACGCAACGTGCGGGTTTTGTCTCTTTATCGAATCAAAGCTTGTCGGTCTCGGTCAGTTTGGTTCCGCGACCGGATGGTCGCCCGGGTAGAAAAGGGCATATTGTTGATCCGCGCAATGGCTTCTTGGTAAGCGAGAGCCGAAGTGTGGCAGCGCTTGCGCCGAGTCCGTTAGACGCTGAGATTTTATCCACGGCGACGGTGGTTTTGGGGTCGCAGGCTGAATATGCGGTCAGCCGTATTGATGGCGGCAGTGTGTTGATCTTTTACGGCGAGAGCCGAAAGCCTCTTGTTCTCGGGCGTTCGCCGAGTTTTACGCAGGTCAAGAGTTTAGACGAAGGCACCTATTTTCAAGCCAAGCGCGCCGCGTACAAACAGGAATAAAATTTCTCCACCCTTGCGCACAAGCCAAGCAGTTGCGAAGGGGCTCACCATGCGAGCAGCGATCATTTTAGCAGCAGGTCAAGGAACGCGCATGAAGAGTGCGTTGCCCAAGGTCCTTCATCCGATTCTTAATCGTCCCATGGTCGAGTGGGTGGTTGACGCCGCACGGGCGGCCGGTGCGAGTCCGATCATCGTGGTGGTAGGCTATGGCGCCGGTCAAGTTCGTGAGCATTTTGCCGATCAAGCCGATGTGCATTTTGCCGTTCAAGAGCAACAACTCGGTACCGGCGACGCTGTGCGCGCCGGACTTGAGGTGCTTCCTGAGTCGATCGATTCCGTCTTTGTGCTGTGCGGTGATGTGCCTTTGATCCCTATCGACGAGCTTGACGCTTTAGCTAACGAGCAAAATGGTCACGCGCTCTCGGTGCTCAGCTTTCGAGCGGCGCCGCCTCATGGATACGGGCGAATGCTTCGCCAAGGTGAGCAGTTGCTCGGTATCGTTGAGGCGAAAGACGCATCGGCTAAGCAGCTTGAAGTTGATGAATGTAATTCGGGTACGTATTGTTTTGATGCCCAGTTTTTGCGGCAACACATTAGGGGTTTGACCACCGATAACGCCCAAGGCGAGTTCTACCTCACCGATTTGGTGGCGGCGGCTCAAGGCGACGCTCGAGGGGTTCTTGCTGCTGATTCAGCGCGCCTTGCTGGAGCGAATGATCGGGTGGACCTATCCGGTCTGACCAAACGGGCTCAGGCTTTAGTTAATGAAGCGCTCATGCGCCAAGGGGTGACCTTTGAAGACCCTGGTAATACCTGGGTCGACGCTGGCGTTGAGGTGGGGCAAGATACCTTTTTGGCAACGGGCGTTCGCTTAGCCGGTGCGACCCGAGTCGGCGCAAACTGTCAGCTGGCTCAAGGCGTTGTGGTCCATGACTCAATCATCGACGATGGCGCTCAGGTTCACGCCTATTCGGTTTTAGAGTCGGCGCGCGTCGCGAGCGGTTGTTCGGTGGGCCCCTTTGCTCGGCTTCGGCCAGGGGCTGAACTGGGTAAGGGCGCGCGGGTCGGTAACTATGTTGAGGTGAAGAACGCCAGCTTTGGCGAGGGCGCTAAGGCGAATCACTTGGCTTACATCGGGGATGCACAGGTGGGTGCAGGCTCAAACATTGGCGCAGGGACGATCACCTGCAATTACGACGGCGCGAACAAGCACCGCACCGACATCGGCGACGGTAGTTTTGTTGGTTCGAATTCGACCTTGGTGGCGCCGGTAACCATTGAAGACAACGCTTATGTGGGTGCCGGTTCGGTAGTGACGCGCACGGTGCCCGAGGGTGCTTTGGGTGTGGGTCGCGCCAAACAGCGCAACATCGAAGGGTGGGTAGCACGCGCCGCCCCGAAGAAAGACAAGTAAACTTATGTGCGGAATTGTTGGCTACATAGGGTCTGAGTCGGCTGCTGAAGTCTTGGTCGACGGCCTCAAGACACTTGAGTACCGGGGTTACGACTCGGCTGGGGTGGCGGTGATCGGCGCGCAAGGTCTGGACCGTCGCCGGGCAGAAGGTAAGCTTAAAAACCTCAGCAAACGCCTGCGCGCTGAGCCGCTTTCGGGCTCACTGGGTATTGGTCACACACGCTGGGCGACGCACGGTCGACCCAACGAGACCAACGCGCATCCGCACCGCTCAGGGAGCGTGGCGGTGGTGCATAACGGTATCATTGAAAATTATGCTGAGCTTCGCACGGAGCTGCAAGCCGGCGGCGCGGTGTTTCATTCGGAGACCGACACCGAGGTCGTTGCGCATTTGGTGGCGTCGTTGCGCGATCAGGGGATGGATCTAAAGACCGCTGTGGAGTCAGCAATTAAGCGCCTTGAAGGGGCTTATGCGATCGCCGTGGTCGATGAAGATTTTCCGGATGAGTTCATCGCTGCCCGCTTAGCGAGTCCGTTGATTTTAGCGCTCGGTGAGGGCGAAAATCTGGTGGCTAGCGATCTGCCTGCCGTGCTTCCTTACACGCGTGATGTGGTGTTCTTAGAAGAGGGCGACTTGGCTCATATTCGCCGAGATGGTGTGACCATTTATCACCAAGGCGAGGTGGTTGAGCGCCAAAGCAAGCATATCAAGTGGTCGCCCGCTGCGGCGCAAAAGGGTGGCTACAAACACTTCATGCTCAAAGAGATTTTCGAGCAACCACGGGCCATTAGCGATACGCTGAGCGGTCGCCTTGGACAAAACGGTGAGGTGCACTTAGAGCATTTTGATTTTGGTCGAGTCGAAGGCGTGGAGCACATCTCGCTCGTGGCCTGCGGCACCTCTTGGCACGCGGCGCTTGTCGGGCGAGATTTGATTGAGAACATCGCCGGGATTCCGGTGAGCGTTGAGTACGCGCATGAGTATCGCTACAGGCGGCATTTGATGGGCGCCGGCGATCTGGTTTTAGGGATCTCTCAAAGCGGTGAAACGGCGGATACTCTCGCTGCTTTAGGTGAGGTTAAGTCGCAGGGTGTGCGGGTGGGTTGTATCACCAACGTGCTGGAGTCGGCGGTGGCGCGGCTGTGCTCAGACAGCTTGGGCGTGATCTACACGCATGCTGGGCCGGAGATCGGCGTCGCCTCGACCAAAGCGTTTACCACTCAGATGGTGAGTCTGCATTTGCTCGCCTTGGGGCTTGCGCGCCAGCTTGGTCGCATCAGCGCCGAGCGATCCAAGGCGGAGATCGAGGATCTAAGGCACCTGCCGCACTGGATGGAGCAGACACTTGAAGCGTCGAAAGATATCGCTGAATTGGCGCCTTTTGCAAGCGAGTTTGATAACTATTTGTTCTTGGGTCGCGGGACCTTGTTTCCGGTGGCGCTCGAGGGTGCGCTCAAGCTCAAAGAGATCAGTTATTTGCATGCCGAGGGCTACGCTTCGGGTGAGATGAAGCATGGACCGATTGCCCTAATTACGGAGCAGTTCCCGACGGTGGCGCTGGTGGGTGATGACGCGCTCAAAGCCAAGGCGGTGAGTAATATCGAAGAGATTAAGGCGCGCGGCGGTCCGGTGATTTTAGTAGCGAGCGAGGGCAGTGAGGAGTTGGCGCGTGTGGCCGATAAGGTTGTGCTCGTACCTAAGGTTCCCGAGCGCTTGCAGCCGGTGATCTACAGCTTGCCTATGCAGCTGCTCGCTTATCATGTGGCGGACCATTTGGGCACCGACGTGGACCAGCCTAGGAACTTAGCTAAGTCCGTCACGGTGGAGTAGTTTCGCTCGGGGGCAAGTTCCCACACCCTCCCATTGCGGGTCTTTCGGATGCCTAGGTGTAGGCTTCTGGCGCTTCTTCCACAGTAAATAGTTCTGACTTTCGCCAAGAGCCGACAGAAGCCGACATCAGCGATCATCAAGTTTGATTG